>JACQUX010000029.1 GCA_016210045.1 Deltaproteobacteria bacterium
AGAGACCTTTGCATAAGCCACATCAGAGATAAGTTTTTCTCATCGAACACAACATTTTCAGCAGAAAAAGATCACGACACCGTTTTACGAGAGCGCTGTTGGTTGCAGACTCCGTTTTTCTCCTGTCCTTCGTCTCCTCTGGACACACTTATGCCCCGACCACGCCATACTGCTGCACAAAATGAGCGCCCTTGCGGACGTTGTACGCGATGGCCAGCAGTCCGCAATGAACCGTGTTGCGCAGTAATCCCAAAAAACGGGTTCGACCCATGCCGTAATGTCGCTTGAGGGTCCCAAACACCCGCTCGACAACACTGCGTGTCACGCCAATCTCCTTGTTGCGCTCTCGATCGGTGTCGCTGATCGGATGGTTCCGATACCCCTTGCGTTGAACGTGATTCCGAATGCCTCGCGCAGCAAGCTTCTTCTCCGTGGCTCGCGAGGCATAAGCGCTATCGGCGTACACCGCTGCCTCTTCTCCCGTGAACAGCTCTTCAAAACGCTGGCTGTCATGAACATTCCCAGGAGTCATGTCATAGCCGAGAATGAACCCGTCCTCGTCGACATTGGAATGGAAGCTATAACCGTACGTACTTGTCTTCTTCCCCCGTGTATTCTGTTTGACGTTCCACCCCGCTTCCGGATCTCGTGTTGCGCTCCCATCTTTGCGCTTCCCCGGTCCGCTCTGATGCGCTTCGATCACACTGGCATCAATAATACTCACCTGCCCCCATTGCATGATGATGTGCTGCGCTGTCAGCTGCCGATTCACTTCTGCCAACAGCTTTTCCCAGAGCGCATGAGCTTCAAGTTGTTGGCGAAAGCGGGACAGCGTACTGTGGTCCGGTGTCCCTTCATTCAATCCCAACAACACAAACTTCCGAAACACCAGGTCACGGGCAAGCTGTGCTTCCAGCTGTACATCGCTCAACCGATACCAGCAGCCGAGCAGTAAGCTCCGGAATAACGTCACCAGCGGATAACTGGGTCGCCCGGAGCGACTACTATAGATGGGGGAGAGAAGTCCTTCGATCGCACTCCAGTCCAGCACGGCAGTGACTCCATCCAAGCTGTGCAGTGCATGGTGATCCCGGATCATCCCGTCACTGAAACTCAACTGACTCGTCGTTGTTTGGCTCATCCCAGAAAACTACACGGATCACATCCCCTTTGCCGCAACAATCATGCCTTTATGCAAAGGTCTCTAATAATCTAACTCGATGACTGACAAACCCTGCTGGCCCATGAGTTGCAATCATTGGGCCGCATGAGACCTCTGTTGACGTTCTCACTGTTGATGCTCTTCCTCCTCCCCGCTACGGGGCGCGCTGCAACGGCCACATGGACCTTGCAATATGGCCGATGAATATCTCTTTGATCCGCAACACCTGCATTTCAACAACGGCCGCGCCACCATGCTTCCCGCACAATTTGTCGACGATACCCCCGCGCACTTCGAGTCGGGGGCTATGACAGATTCCCTGTGGGATGTGTTGCGCGGGCGTTTGGAGTTGGTCCTTGGCAAGTCCACCGGAGAATTCACCTCGCACATTTTCGACGCGGGAGCGCCGGTGCGGTGGGACACGATTGCGTGGAATCCCTCGGCCCCCTATGGCAAGGCATTGCCTGCACTGGGCGTCCACGAATCCGGATACGTCTCGGGAAACCTGGATATGTCAGGGAATATCCTCATTGTATCATTTCGATGAGCCCACGCAGGAGACGGGCAGCTTCATTCAAGATTACTCCGGGTACGAACATCATGGCTCGCTCGGCAATAATGCGGCACTCGGCGACGGCGCGCCGCTCGGTCAGGGATTGCATTTGCCCAACGACGTTAATGGCCCAAGAGACTATGTCATTGCCCAGTCGATCGCCAATTTTCCAACCGACGCCTTCACGATCAGTTACTGGATCAAAGGGACCATAGACAGTCAGGCTGTCCTGAACACAGCATTTTCATACAATGCACCAGGCAAGGAAAACGTTCTGTACATCACGCACACGTCATCGAACACCAGACTCGCCATTTTCGACAACGGATGGGGCGGGTTCCCTTTTGCGGTGAAGGAGGACGAATGGCAACATTTCGCTGTCACCTGGCAACTCACAAACAAAACGATACGTATGTACCGCAATGGAATCGCCATCGGGTCAGCGTTCAACCCAGCGGGCGTCCCACTGCCGCAAAATGGCACCATGGTGCTGGGACAGGAGCAGGATGGGCTGGGCACCGGCTTCGATAAAAACCAGGATTTTTCGGGACACTTCGACGAGCTCGCCATCTTTGATCGGGAACTCTCGGAACTGCAAATCAAGCAGCTGTATGATCGTTCGTTAGCCAATCTGCAACTAGGAGTGCGCATTTGCGAGACCGCAAATTGCGATGATCAAGATTTCCAGGGGCCCTATCACCAGACCGGAGCATTCACAGACATCGCGCATCCGCTCCGTGCGGACATCGACACACTACCCCACTTTCAACTTCAGGGATTTCCCCAGGGGAGATATCTGCAATACCGCGTGCATTTTGACGCGGTTCCCCCGTTCATCCCTGGCCTTAAGCGAGTGGCGATTGTCGCGTCCGGCGCGGCGCCGGGAAGTTGGACGATGCTGCAGAACAAATCCGGCCAACCCTTTGTTGGATTGAGCGGGTTCCAGGAAATCAAACCGGTGGGGAATCACCGCTATCAAATCTCTCCCAACGGCAAGGATTGGTATTTCTATACCGGGTCCGCGTGGCAACTCAGCACTCTGGAAGTGCCCATCGCAGACGCTGTGGCGGAAACAATGGTCGCGCAAACCAATACGGCGCAAGAGGTGCATCTCGCCATCTCCCAGTTCGTTGCGCAACACCACGCGGGGAGTTTCTTTTTCCGCGCGTTTCTTCAAACCGCAGACGACGGCGCATTCGGGAGCCTCGAGGGGATCGCGCTCGCCTTCACACCACCGCCCGCCGATCAACCGGTCGCCGCCTTTGCCGCACCGGCGTTCACCGTCGCCGAAGATGCAAAAACAGCAAACCTTGCCGTCACGATTTCCCAGGCGACGAATGAATCGGTGATTCTGGAAATCATACGCAGCACGTCAACGGCATCGCACACGCTCGATTATGAGCCGCCCGCATCCCAGGCCGTCATCCCCGCAGGGAAATTGAGTGCGGTCATTCCGGTCACCATTATCGACGACATCCTCGCCGAATCGGACGAGACCATCACCTTCATGCTGACCAACGTGACCAACGGCGGACTGGGCAACACCATGTTCACCACGTTAACGATTCAAGATAACGATACCCATGCCGAAGATGGCAACCTGGCCACCGAACTGGCAAATGCGAAGGCGGCGCTCGAGACCTTGAAAGCGGATTCTTCCGCGACCACGACGGCACTGGAAGAAAAGATCGCGGCACTGGAAGCGGCCCAAGCTGCCGCATCCACGAAAGTGGAAACCTCGAGCACCACAGCACTGGAGGAAAAGATCGCAGTGCTGGAAGCGGCCCAAGCCGCTGCCGCTGCAGAGACAACGACGACCGCAAAAGTGGAGGCCCCGTCTGAGGATGACACCGCGCAGAACACAGAGGAGGCAACACCTCCCACGATTATCCAAGTGCCCGCACAACCGGCCGCGCCTGCCTCTGGTGGATGTAGTTTGTGGATGCGTGGGGAAAGCCGATGAAAAAAAACCAGACCAAAGAAAAAAAACCAGACGGAGCAAACTGAATCAAACGCCAATTCAGTGACTTGCGATTATCATTTATGTTTTTTTTCGACAGCCCCCGCCCCTTAAGATCGCCCCCGTTTTTGCCCCATGAGAATCGCGTTTCCGCGCGTCTCAGGGCCATCCCCGCAGTGGAAAAATCAAGATTTGTCGGATAACTCGCAACTAATCTGTTGCCGCGCCGATATAGACAGTATGCGGGTGGCAATCCGAGGGCGCGGCCGGCGAGCACAAGCGAGGGATCCGGCGGCGACCGCGCGGGGGCAAACGATCACCGCGCCGACCCATGCCAGCCACCGCGCGCCCTATGCACCCGCCTCCACAACTGCGTATTCAGTCGCACGCGCAGGGAGCCGTTCACTGCGCACGACCCACGCCGCAGCTCTGCAACACCAGCCGCCTGCCACACACACCACTCCGCCGCCACACACTACGCGGGAAACAGAATCGTTCGGCACGTTGACGCTGCACACCATGCGGCCACTGACCATCCCGCCGCACCAGGTCATTCAACAGATCGCCAAGGTGTTCGGACCACCGCTCGATGCCACAGCGACTCCACAGCTGCACGCCATCGGCTGCGACCTGATCGCCCGACTCGCTACGGCATTCGCGACTTTGAGCGGCACGACCCAGCATATCCAGTATCAGCTCCAAATCTATGACTCCGCGAAACTCAATGCGGGAGTCACGGTCGTGGAAGAACGGTACGGCAAGGAACGCGTCCACCTCATCAGCCTCACGACGGGACTATTCGCATGCCTCTTTGCTGACGTCCTGACAACGGACCCCGCATTGCCCGCCAACGTTGACGCCGCTGTAGCAGGCCTGGCCGGCGCGTTAGCCCACGAACTCGCTCACCCACTCGACGACTTGGACCAGTTGGGGCTGAGCAAACGATGGGGCGAGACGGTTTCTTACCAAGCCTGTGAAATGCGCGCTGACATCGAGGGGATCCAGCTCTGCCGCGCGGCCCATCTGTCACCGACCGGCCTCTATGAGGCGCTCCAGGCTATGGTCGCCGGGGAGCGGCGGGCCACGGGGATAGTCGCCAACACGACGGGCACGCATCCGGCCGAAGGGTTGCGCCAGTGCACGCTGCGCAATTACCTCACTCAATTACAATATGCCGAAGGCGATCCGGACATTGAACCGCTGCATATCGCGGACATCGCCGCGTTGCGCGCCGAATTGGCGCGGTTCGTGCCTCCACCCCGTAAATGGTTTCGACTGGTCACCCCGCCGACGATTGAGGCCGCAATTGAGGCGCTGCAAGCGTGTGGCAGGCGACGTTCCAACAAACGTGACTATTTTTTCTCCTCGCAACAACAACGCCGTTTTACCTTTCTGGTCACCTGTCTCGATCGCTTCGTCCTGGCTGCGGGCGATACCATCACGGCCGCCCAACGCCGCCACCTCTTCACGTTTTACCGCGACTGGACCAATCCGACACGCCACTATCCCCCACTGCAGCATCAATACGAGGACGAGCCGGCTGACCAACAGGCCGCGAAGTATGGGAGCGACCGACAACATTATGCCGCGATCAGCCAGGCCCCGTTTTATCGCTCTACCGCCTTCCGCCGCTGGCTGCGCCGAACGATCGCGCAGGGAATCGCCCAGGACATCCAACGGGTTCGCGCTGCCCAGCGTCACGATCACTTCCTGCGTATGCCCTCGCGGGAAGAGCTCTGCTATGGGGCAGCCCGCTGCTTCCGGCGCATCGCCCCGCCCGACATCTTGTTGGATATCGTCGGCCCCACAATCCTGCGCGATATGCGGCACTGGCCTCGGCAGACAAAGCACCATATGCATTTGTATCCGTACCAAACCAATTTCCTCAAAGGTTTGGACGACGAATTCGAGGCCGAGCTGGCCGCCCGATTTCATGCCCAGGTCTTCCCCACACTCAGTCAGCGCGAACGGCAGTGGTTCGCGAAAGGTCAGGATGGCGGTTCGCAATACTATCGTTTCTTATTCCCGCGCCTTGTCTGGTGGCCCACCGAGACGGAGTCCCGCCGCCGCCCATTTCCATGGACCCGTGTATTGGCACTATTCGATGCGCGGCGCTATCCCACACGCCGTGCCGGAATGACCCGGTGGGCACACCACGTGTGGCGCCATCGCGGCGAATATGCGGTGCAGGAGCTTGCCGCCGGCAGCGGATGGCCGTTCGATTGGGAACTCGTGTTTCATCTGTTGGCGATCGACCCGACCGTAGGATGGAACGCGCTAGAACCCGCCGTACGCCGCTTCACTCGCTCGCAGGGCTATGTCCGTTTTTTGGAAACGCTCCACCAAGGTCCCGCCGAGCGTCGACGGACCAGCATCGGCGGTCAACCGAGCCGCTGGGCGCGCAGCGATCTGACCGCCGCGCTGGCGGGCAACGACAATCCGCATCTCGCGCCCGATTCCCCGCTCCGGCCGTTGGCGCGACGGACTGTCGCCGGCACGTACTTGGCGGCCCATCCGGCATGGTTGGCCAAACACTATTGCGCCGCCTTGGCGCGACACGTGGCGGAATCCGGTTCGCCCCGCGATGCCGCGGGTTTTTTGGCCGTCCACAACCTCCTGCTGCAGCAAGCATTCCACGTCGATTCGTGGAGTGTCGGACATGGTCAACATCTCGCGCTGACTGACGCGATCGCGGAGGGCATTGCCGCGCTCCCACTGACCGCCGACCAACGACGCAAATTGCTCCGATCGATCTTCATTAGAGAGTTCGGCCGAATAGAAGACACGACGTTCGCACCACATTGGTTGCATGATCGACAGCCAGTCGCCACGACCGTATTGATCTATGACGCCCTCCTCGCAAGCGGGGCCATCAGCGGCCCAAGCGACTTACTCGCGCAACTGGTCCGTACCTACCAGTCCCCCACGCGGAATTCGAATGCCCGCACTTACCCCTTCTTCCTCGGTTGGGTGACGACCCTCAATGCTTACCTCCAGCAGGAATTGGACACACTCGCCGCCGAACCTGACAGAACAGCCCGCTGCGCACAGCTGTGCGCCTTTGCCCAGCACGTGCTCGCTCCACCCCAGATGCACTACCCACATGGCCATCCAGACGAAGGGCATCATCGTTTGAAGTCTCGCGTCGTCGAACTCGGCTTGACGGCTCAGTTCACGCCCGAAGAGGCCAGCACATTCTTTGATGCCATCAGTGCCACCGGCGCGACCAAAGACACCGATCGTTTCTTGACGACGGTCTTGCTCCCACAGTTGGCCGTGGAAACCGCCACGCAGCGCGCCACGATTGAACGCCTGCTGCGCGAGAAACGCGTGGCCGATCGGCGGCTCCAAGTCATACTCGCGCGCCGGGTGATGGAACCGGAGATTGCCGCGCTGGCCACCACTCCGTTGTGCGCGGAACCACTCAATGCCCTAATCCAACGGCTTGACACGCTCGTCGCGACGCATTCGATGGACCGTGACCAATATCTCGAAGACCTGGCGTGGCGACTCGCGTGCCCGCCAGAACTGATCAGCCGCATCGAAGCGGCCAAGCAGATCGATTGGCGAAAGCTCAATCCCCTGCTGGTCAATATGCTCTCCTTCATCAGCACCTACGTCCAACAATGGGCTCCGGACGTGCGGCGCGCGATGATCGCCTATCTGCAAGACCCCGACGGACGCGGACTTCCTCCACTGGTCGACGCCGCAGTCCGCCCCTCGGACGGGGCCATGTTCAAAAATGACCGCGAGACGGCGATCCATTTGTTCGTGACCCAAGTCCAACATCTCCGCGCCGAAGAGCGCGTCCCGCTCATCGACCTGCTGCTCCACGCCGGCCGCCCCTCGCTGCTGGACACACCGGAATTTCCCCGCACGATCACGCGCGAACTGCTCCACTACGCGCCAGACGGAGTCGAGGAGCAGGCGTTATGCGCCTTCTTGGAGATTATCCCACCGCATGAACGATCGGTGAGCCTGGCGTACCTGCTCAGCATCCAGAACGAGGGACGACGCGGGATCAAGGCGATCTTCGAAGTGTTCGCCGCACCAGGCCGAAAAACTGGGCAGCGCGCCGCGATGTTTTGGACTGCGGCCCCCGCTGCCACGCGGGCGGAACTGGCCGACCTCAAAGACCGCGCTCAACCGCTCACCCTGGCCGAAATTTATCGCCGCATGGCCGAGACTTTAACTCCAGAAGAACGCCGCCGCATCCGCCGTCCCGTGCGGATCTTGGGGAGCGCCAGTACCCGCACCGCCGTGCTGGTAGAGCTCCACGATGGTCGCCACGTTGTGATGCTCGCGCAGCCGGCGCACGCCCATATCCAAGTCGCCACGAATCTGCGCCGCGGCCGCGCATTCTTGCACGCCCTGGAACGGCGGGGCTTTGCCGATACCACGCGCTTCTTTGGCGGCTTGTTAGACGCTACAGAAATCCATTTACAACGAGAACTGGCGATGTCCACCGAGGCACACCATCTCCGCACGGCCGCGGCCCAATATGCCGCCATCAACGAACGCCTGCGCCCCCACCTCGCCGGCTGGCGTTTTGTCGTGCCACAACTGGTCCCAGGATTTGTCGTCCGCGATTCGCTGCTCTTTATCGAATACCTGCCGGGCGTCGCCTTTCATCGCCTCCCGGACTCGGCGGATCGCGATACAGCGGGTGAGGCCATCGGCCGAGCCCTCGTGCATGCGCTCTTTCATCAACGGTTGATCAACGTCGATCCCCATGCCGGCAACTATCTCATTGACTCCGTCCGACGCCAAGTCGGCGTCATCGACTGGGGAGAGGTCGAGGAACTCCAATCGCGTGCGAGTCCACTTGAGGCCGATGACCATTATCACTTGGCCCAGTGGCTCGTAGCCTGTGCCCGCCGTGATCCGCGCGCCCTCACCCGCGCGGCACTCCGTCTGAGCACTACGCCAACCGCTACGCCGGAACAGTATCCAGGACTCGTCCCTGCCATCACGACCGCGATGGCGCAGACCAGCACGGTCTTCGACACGATGGTCGCGATAGCCAATGCCGTCGAGACATCGGGACTCCGTCTGGAGCTCCGCTTCGGCGCCGGCGCATTGCTCGCCCTCTTGATCCTCGCAAGCGAACACTATGCCCCCGCAACCGGACCCGGCAGCCTCAAACGCCTTCTGACCGCCGAGATCGGCCGCACCCTCCTCGCCAAGGCCCCCCGCACCCTCGCAGACCTCGGGGCGCGACTCATTGACTCCGTCTGAGGGTCTGCAAGTTTCTACGGCGACGGGAGAGCAGATCTTACTCGTACCCCAGCGCTGCGAGCTGCTCTTCCGTGAGACCGAAATAGTGGCCAATTTCATGGAAGAGCGTGGTGCGGATTTCGGCACGCAAGTCCGCTACGCTGCTACACATGGCCTCCAAGTTGCGCCGAAACAGCGTGATCTTATCGGGCATGTCGGGAAGATCCGTTGATGTTCGCTCCGGTAACGGCGTCCCTTCATAGAGACCCAGCAAGTCGGCATCATCGCATGACCGATCCTCGATCACGATGGCGATATTCTGAAGCGCTGCGCGGATCGGCGGCGGAAGCTCGGCCACAGCGGCTGTGACTACGGCTTCAAATTCCGCAAGGGTCATGGGACTTACGCTACCGCGATTGCCGCCTGGCGACAAGAGCGAGCGCCAACAATTACTGCGCGACGGTCTGCGCAGGCGGTGCTGCGTTGGCGCCCGCGCTGGGCGATTGCAGAGGCAATCGCACCGTAAACCGCGCCCCGGTGCCCGGCCGATTTTCTGGGATGACCTCACCCCCATGAGCCTCGACGATGCATCGACAGACGGCAAGGCCCACGCCAAACCCCGGCGTATTAAAGAGATCAACCGGTCGTCCCCGTTGAAACATCTCGAAGAGGGTCGCGAATTCTTCGGACACGATTCCCGGCCCGTCATCGGTCACACTAAACTCCACGTGCTCCGCATGGCGCGCTAACGCAAGCTGCACCGTCCCCTGATCGCGGGCATATTTCATGGCATTCTCGACGAGATTGATCACGACTTGCTGCAGTCGCTCCGCATCACACTGGACGACCACCGGTTCCTCGGGGAGATAGAGTTGTAACGTCAAGCCACGCCGTTGCAGATAGGGTCGCAGAGTGTCATAAACACTGTGCAACATGGCGCCCAGATCGACCCGAGCCCGATGCAGTTGCAATTGTCCCGCCTCGAATGATGAAGAGTGGAGGATGTTCGAGATGAGCCGATCCAACCGCCCGATGTTATACAGCGCAACTGTCAGACACTCACGTTGGGCGACACTCAGCGGGCCGGTCGCGCCTTGTTGCAACAACTCCATATCACTTTTCAAAATGGCCAGCGGGGTGCGCAAGTCATGCGCCACCATGGTGGCGAATTGCGACTTGGCGCGACTCAGCCGTTCTAACTCCACATTTTTCTCTCGTAACACGCGCGCCATCTCGTGTTTATAGAGCGCCAACTCGATCGACACGTGGAGGCCTTTTTCTTGAAATGGTTTCAGTAAATAGCCGGGACATCGTAGACATCTCGCAAGACCTGTGCGGTCGTGATGCCATCGCCGCGGTCTCGCAACATAATATCCATCAACACGACGTCTGGCGATTGTACGGCCGCTTGTTCCATCGCCTCAGCCTGCGTGGCTGCAGTGCCGACAACCGTATACCCGGATCGCCGGAGTCGATTCTTGATATCGAGCGCTACCACCGCCTCGTCTTCGACCACTAATACCCGTGCGTGTTGAGTGTGCATGACACCTCCGTTGTGTTGTGGTGCTACGCGGCGGATTCCGTTGCGAATTCCGCCTCTCGTCGTCGCCCCGCTTGTTTGGGCACGGACACAAGGACCGTAGTCCCCTCGTAGCTCCGTCGTTCCACACGCCCGGCCAACTGCATGACCAGGGCTTCGACTAATTGCCAGCCGACCGATGTCGCGCTCCCATCCGCAACATGGTCGTTTCCCACGCCGTCGTCGCGGACGGTCAGGTGATAGTCATACGCATCGTCCTCCACTCGAACCTGGATCGTCCCCCAACGCCCCTCCGGAAAGGCATGCGTCAGGGCATTGGTAATCAATTCATTGAGAATAATACTCACCGACACCCCGGTATCCATATCGACATAGTGTTGCCCCGCACTGATTCGCAGCTCAATATGCCGTTCCGCCGCGCCATACGTATGCATCAAATGCGCACACAGTTTTTGCACATAGGCTCCCAAATTAATCACGCCCGCACTGGCGGCATTGATTAATTGTTCATGCACAAACGCAATCGATTGGATGCGATTTTGGCTCTCCATCAAGACCCGCGCCAATTTCGGATCGGCCGCATCCGCCGGAAGATTGAGCAGGCTGCTGATGATCTGCAGATTATTTTTCACCCGATGATGCACTTCGCGAAGCAAGAGTTCCTTTTCCTCCAACGCAGCGCGGAGCAACGCTCGATCGCGCGTCAGATCTTGTCGTAATCCGTGCTGCTCATTCATGATGGCCGACGCCACCAAAGGAGGCGTTGTGGTCACCGGCCTGAAACGACCCCAACTCAAGCGTTGCCGCATCGACTGCAAAAAGCATCACGGCGATCAACGCGAGGGTGGCGGCGCGGCGCCCGAAACGAAACAACGCCCAGAGAAAAATCGGCATGCAGAGATACGGTTGCAAATACGGTACATAGGGAGGGCGAATAATCCGCAGGCCAAACACATACGCACTGACGACAAAGAGGAGGAGAAACATGATCGCCCCCTCCAGCGAACTGGCACGACCCCAGCGGATGTCGGGCCGGCGCGCCCAATAAAGAATGAATGGCGCAACGATCAGCGCACCGGTCGCATCGCCCAACCACCACGTCATCCAAATGGGCCCCAAATCGGCCCACACCGCCACACCGCCGAGGATTAAGGACAACACGCCGCGCGTCGCACTGATCATGGTGCAGAGGAGCGCGGCGAACAGGAAAAAACGAACAGTCGAGGCCAAATGATCAAAGGCGTATTGCGCATGCGCGTAGCGACGGACCAGCCACGCGCCGATCAACGCCTCCAGCGTATTCCCGATTGCGATCCCGAGCGACGTCCAGAGCGTACCGGCCGTCGTCACATTGACACAAAGCGCTCCGATAAAAATGGCCGGCCACACCCGCGGTCCCTTCAACAGCACCGCCGCCAGTGCAATGCCGGTGGGCGGCCAGATCGCCGTGGCGCTGGGATGGATATGGGCAAAATACAGTCCGAGCTTTCCGGCGGCAAAATAGACCAGGCAAATGGCAAGCAACAACGCCAGATCTTTCATCCGCTGCCAAACCATACACGGAACCCCCGCCCAGACGACAGATCCAGACCACCCTGCTGGGTTTCGTTGCGCAGATTAAATTATCGGAGAATGGGTTCAGCATAGGACATGGCTCCACGTCTTGTCACGCGACTTTTCCTCCAAGCCGAACGCACCAAGAATTTCCGGGAGTTGTCGACACTTCACACAACCGACACCACCCAAAACGGTCATGAGTAGATCCCCGAAAACCAGACGGAGCAAACCTAATCCGACTTCAATTCAGGGACTTCCGATGCTCCGTGCCTGAAGAATGGGTTACTCCGTCTGCAGAATTGTCTGCGGAATTGACTCCGTCTGGCTGGGGGAAACTGGGGGATCTATGGATGAGTGACCAGCCGATAGGGACACTATACGACAACCGCTTGACAGAGCGGCACCGGATGATGGAGAGACGGCCCACTATCCACCCTGGGGGGCACGGAGGTTACGATGGGTCGCTATTCTCTCAACGTCGCAGTCCCGGGGAATCCACAGATTACGCTCCACAATCACATCGACGCCGACAACTCAGACTTTGCGCTGTGTCCCAGTGGACGTCCGGGCGATACGGACGATCTCGTGATTGTGCAAGCGGCGAACGGCAAGACCGAATATCTCTGTGCCGATCGGGCCCAAGCCTATCTCGAACCACTCGGGCTCTGGCCGCTCACCGGACCCTGGCACCAAGTCACCGCACAACTGAGCGCCATGAAGACAGAGCAGCGCATTGGGCGGCTGGAAGATCCGGACTGCCCGGCCTCCGTACGGATCGGCGTGTTGGAGGAATTGCGAGACACCTGGGATTCGCTGACACCGGCACTCCAACAGCACGCGCTGGATGCCGCGTTGCCGTATCTGTTGCACGAAAATCAATCTGTACGGCTGGCCGTAGCACAATGGGTGGCCCCCTACAGTGCCGATCCGGAGGTGATGAACCAACTGGGCCAGGCATTGCTGCTGACGGACTCCAATGACATACGACTGCAAGACATTTTCCTGGCGATCGAACAAACACCGCAGTGCTTAACTGAAGCGGCCGAAGGGGCTCTGCGCGCCTACTATGAACGGGTGTCCGGCCAAGATCCACAACGTCGGACGCTCTTGCGGCTCCTTCGTCAGAAAGGAACTGGGGCCACAGCAACGATCAGTCTCTTTGAACAAACGGCGCGCCAAGGGACCGATCCACTCGCGGAGGAGGCGCTCGCAGCATTGCAGCAAACGGCACCGGAGACCTGGAAGGCAGTCCTCGCGGCCCGCGCGGTCGATCCTCACCCGTACATTGCCGCTCGTGCCCTCGCGGAGCTCGCGCCGCTCGATCCGTCAAAGGCCCTCAGTCTGTTCATGACCCAAGGGATCACCCGCTACTCCACTCGGGCGAAGGGCCTGACCAATCAAATGGCTCCGCTCATGATAGCCATCGAGACCGTCGTGCAGCGCTGCCGCGATCCAGAATCCTGGACCGAAGCCACGCGCACCGCAGTAGCCAAGGAATTGGCGCACATCTTTGAGCTCGATTTTGCGTATGATCGTTCACTCACTAGTATCGCCATCAGCGCCCTTGACGTGATGTTCCGTTTAGACCCCGCCACGGCAGTACAGTACACAGCGCCTTTCCTCAACAGTGCAAACGTCGAGTCCAACGGGTATCGCGACTATGCGCTGATGAAGGGCTATACGATCGGGTTTCGTCGACTGGCGCGAATCGACCGGGACCACTGGTCCACAACACGCATACAGATTGGACAAGCACTCGCCATGATGATCGTTCAAAAGCGAGGTGACAGCTACTATCGCGCCACCGTGGCCCGCGCGCTGTGTCTCTCTCCTCACGAGAGCTTCCGCGATCTCATCGAACAGGCGATCGGCGACCGGACCGATTGGTTCGGCCGGAGCAACTCGGACCTGGTCGACGATCTGCGCGGTGCGATTGCCAAACTCGATGGGAAGAACGCGAGATGTGCAACCAACGAGCTCTTCGAACCATTGCCGACTGGTGAGTAGGAGCCGTGAGGAAAAATTCCCGAGCGTGGTCACACGAAATGGCCAGGCAGGTATTCAATGACTGCATCCGCAGGATGCAGCGGACGATCGCAGTGCCAGGGATGGGCCGGGGTCATCTGATGGAGCGAGCCGATCGGGACATCGGCGCGGAGCCATTGCAGAGTGATTGGGAATTGCATCCCGCGCATCCAGAGCGGCCAACGCCACGCGAAGGGAAAAATAAACAACATGCCATCGATGTTTGACCATGTCGCCAAACTCGTGCCGGCTAATCCGCGCATCCGCTGGCGCCACGAATGCGCCACGGCCAGTCGATAGCCCACGCCACCCACGCACCGCACCACCACGCGATATTGCAACCCACGCACGGTTATTGTGTCCGCAGCCATGCAACACCCATCCCACTCCGCCACTTACGCACTCGTCACGCCCATCACCCAATAGCCGTACACCGTCCCCTCCCCTTCGAGGCGTGCGATCGAGAGCGCGAGGCCGGAGATCGCGTCGCGCGGTTGATGCAGACTCACCGGTCCCGGTGAGACCACTTGCTCCAGGCCAACGAGCAGCAATTCGCCCCACGGGAGGGCCGCGGCGACATCCACGGCGTGTAATTGTAAACGAGGTCCGTCGGCCGCAGCATTAAACCACGCGCGCGCTTCGGCGTTCAGCGTAGTGAGGCGGAGTCCGACATCGAACACCAGCACGCCGTGCGGCACGATGTCGGCGGCGTGCAACGCCCAGTGCCAGTGGTCCGGCGTGGGCGCCAAATGGGACTGCTGCGATGCACCACGCGCAACATTCGCATGGACTGCAGGGGCTCGGCGGCCGTACCACCAACTGCCGGCGCCCACGGCGAGCAACAAATTCAGGATACGCACGACCGAAATTCCACGATCGCCACGCACGGCGCGCACGGCAGCGCGCAGATCGTAACAGATTCCGAGTCGTGTACTGCGGAGATCGCGACCGAGACAAAGCGGTGCACGACTCTTGTGGAGCTCATATCCATCGGGAGTCGGACGGTTCGCCGACCAGAGCGCATCCCAGAGCCGCGCATCGTGCGGGCCCGTGCGTGTCACTTGGCGCACGGAAGTACCACGCGCGTCGACGAGCACAGCGGCTGCGACGGCTGGCTCCGCGAGCCACGACACGAGCGGCAGTTGATCGAGGAGACGTTGTGATTGCGCCGTCGCGACCTCGGCGACCATCGCTTGAAAATGATATCGTGCCGCACTCTCCGCCGCTTCTGTGGCCCGCGCGCTCGACCACGCGTCGAGCGCCCAAGGGACGAGGCCGCTGGTCACGAAGAGCAGGAGAAGCAATGCAAAGTGCACATTACAAAATGCAAAATGCAAAATCTTTCGGAGTCCACGTCGTCCATTTTGGATTTTGCATTTTGATATTTGCATTTTGCCTTTCCCTAAAACATCCCCTCCCACCCGTATGTTACGAAACCGGCGATCAGCCCGCCGAGCACGAGGCAGAAATACGCCGGGAGGATGCAAATGATGGTCGGGAGCAGCAACAGTTGACTCGCCACGGCCCCGCGGCGTTCCGCATGTTGGAAGCGTTCGGTGCGCAACGCGACGGCCTGCGCCTGCAGCAACTCCGCAATCGGCGTGCCGAGGCGTTGCGCTTGCGCAAGCAACGCCACAAAACGCTCTACGGCGGGCACCGCCGCGCGAACCGCGAAGCCGCGCCAGGCAGCTGCCTGGCCGACGCCAACCACCAGATCGGCACGCAGTTGGTCGAGCAATCGACGCAGCGGCGAATCGGGCAGCGCCTCGGCGACACGCGCGGTGGCCGACGTCAGATCGAGACCGGCCGCCACGGCCGTCGCCAAGAGTTCCATGACCATTGGAAGTACACGCTCGATGGAGTGACACCGCGCCAACCAGGCACAGCGCAACCACACGCCCGGCAACGTCACACCGCAACAGAGGGCCGGGAGAATGCTGCGCGCGCCGAGCGACGTGCAGACGGTGAAGAGGCTTCCGAACAACACGACCAGCACGCCGACGCCT
Organism: Deltaproteobacteria bacterium; assembly: GCA_016210045.1. NCBI lineage: Bacteria > Pseudomonadati > Myxococcota > Myxococcia > Deltaproteobacteria bacterium. The sequence continues at coordinate 16,021 of JACQUX010000029.1, forward strand.
GCAACCAGATGTTCACTCCGCCACGCCCGCAGCCCAAGGCCGACGAAGACTTGATCCAGTTGTTGGCGATACACGTCGCACCACGGCCGCTGTAACCACGGGCGCAACTGCACCGCCAGCGGCCCGATCAGCACGGCCATCCAGGCTGCGCCGGACGTCGTCATCTGCAAGCGCACGCGCGCGGCCTGCCGCGCCTGCTGGTCCGCGCCCCATGCCACAAGGACGGCGACGCCCACGCCCAGCGCGCCACAAAAGAGTAGGGCCACCACCACGGTGCCAATGGACGCCATCATGAAATCTCCACACGCACGATGCGTGAAATCCACAACAGCCCCAACATTTCCAACACCAGCCCGGCACCGAAAAACAGTCGCCCCAACGCCGTGGTCCAAAGCGGCGTCACGAATTGCGGCGCAAAGCGCGCTAACACGGCGAGTAGCAGCAGCGGCAGTCCGGCAATGATGAGGCCGCTGACCATCCCTTGCGTGACCATCACGCGCACCCGCCCCCGCACGCGGGCTCGCTCCCGCATCGTTGCAGCGAGCTGCTGCAACACGGCGATCAGATTGCCGCCCGCCGCGTGTAGCGCGCCGAGGGCGAAGAGGAGTTGCTCCACGTCGTCGCCACCGATGTCGTCGCGTAAAGTGCGCAGCGCACCGGCGAGCGGCATCCCGAGTTCCAATTCAGCAGCGACTCGGGCAAAGGCGGGGCGCACAACCGGCGCCCCCTGCGCAGCCACAAACTGCACCGCGTGCGACAACGGCAATCCGGCGCCGAGCGCGTTTGCGAGCAGCGTCACGGCCTCCGGCATCTCGCGTTGGGCCGCACGCCGCTGGCGATAGATGCGCCCCGCAGCAGTCCGCGGGGCAGCCGCCTCCCTCTCCCTTTGGGGAGAGGGTTGGGTGAGGGGGAGGACATCTCGCAGATTATTACGCAGTCGGCGCATCGGCGACCTCCTGCAGTTCGACGGTATCGCCCGCCAAACCGACGACGGCCATCACGTCCGCAACCGCCCGCTCCCCGGTCGCCCGCCGCACCACTTGCACGACGACATCGAGTGCGCCGACAACTTGTTCGTAAATGGCGCGCAGCGGCAGATCGACGCCGGCGAAACAGACGAGCGTCGCTAAGCGCGCGATTGCCTCGCGCGGACTGTTCGCGTGGAGTGTGGTGAGAGACCCATCGTGTCCGGTATTCATCGCTTGCAACATATCGAGCGCCTCGCCGCCGCGACATTCGCCGACAATAATCCGGTCCGGACGCATCCGCAGCGCGGTGCGCACCAAGTCGCGGATCGTGATCGCGCCCGCCCCTTCCAAATTGGCCGGCCGTGCCTCGAGACGCACGACATGCGGCTGTTGCAACTGCAATTCCGCCGCGTCTTCGATCGTGATGATTCGTTCGGTCGCGGAGATACAACCGGAGAGGGCATTCAGCAGCGTCGTCTTGCCGCTCCCCGTGCCGCCGACCACGAGGATGTTTTTCCGCGCCCGCACCAACGCCGCCAACTGTTCCGCACGCTGCGCCGTAACGGCGCCGCGTTCCTGAAGCCGCGCCAATGTCCACGCCGTTGTTCCAAAGCGACGAATGGTTAGGATCGGGCCATTCAATGCGAGCGGCGCCAGGACAATATTCACACGCGCTCCATCCGACAGCCGCGCATCGACGATTGGCGAGCTCTCATCCACACGACGTCCCGCGCCGCTGACGATCCGCTCGATCACGCGTTGTAACTGTCCTCGGTGCCGGAAATGCACCGCCGTCCGCGTGAGTCGGCCTTGCCGCTCCACGTAGACTTCGTTCGGTCCATTGACCATCACCTCCGTGACATCGGGATCGGCGAGCAAGACCTCTAATGGACCGAGCAGTAAGGCTTCATCGAGGAGTTCAATCAGCAACTGCGTGCGATCCACGGTGGCCGGGAGCGCTGCGGCATGGGCGTCGAGCACGCGGACCATCACGGCCTCCGCGGCGATGCGCCGTGGGTCCTCGTTGGGCGTGGACATGCACGGTGTTGCTGCTGCGGGCAAGGTAGCGGCGTCCGCTTCTGAAAAAAATTGATCGAGCAAACGATCCTTGAGCCCATCAAGCGACGGCGGGGCCGCTTCCGTCGAGACAGGCGTCGCAGTCCGTTCGGTGCGCAGTTGCGGGAACAGCTGTTCCGGACGGACGACGTCGGGGGCCAACGGCGCCACGGCGACCCAGCGATCGCAACCTTCGCGCAATGCGTACACCCATCCGGGCGATGGTCGACGCATCGCCAGTGGCAGTCCTTCGGCGGTGGCCGCAGCGGCCAATGGCTCGTCAGGGAGCGCGAACACGAGAGGATGGCCGAGCCGTTCCGCTGCGGTCACGACGGAGATTGGGGCTTGGTCGCCCCATCGATTCCCACACACCAATCGGTGCGGCGCCGCAATAAACGCGCGTTGCCAGGCCGCAAGCAGGCGCACGGCGGCATGCAGCGCGCCCGGATCCGGCGTGACGACGCAGGCCCAGTGCGTAACCCACGGCCACCACGCCGCGATGTCGGGCGTCAGACGACTCCCGGCATCCAGCACGACCGTGGAATATTGTGCGCGCAACGCCGCCATCGCGCTGGACAGCTGCGTGGTCAGCGCCGCAGTCGGCAGCGCGGTGTCGCACGCCACAGCGCTCAGCGGGCGACTCGGCACGGCCAGAAATCCCTCCAGCGCGGCCCCGCGCCAGCGCGTCCACGCGTCGCGTGCAGCGGTCCAGCTGCGCAGCTGGGCCACACCGAGTTGGCTGGCCACGTCGCCGGCGTGATCGCGGTCGGCGTCGATCAACAGCACGCGTTCCGTGGGATCTTCGGACCAGACAATCCCGAGATTGACTGCCAGCGTCGTGCAGCCGACACCATCTTTAGCGCCCATCACGCAAACGACGCGGGTCATTGTAATGCCTCCGGGAGTTGGATCACGCGCGCGGGATGGGCTGGAGACGCTGCGGGGGTGCGCGGCACCGGTGTCTCCGTGATTGCCGTGGCATTCGTGGTTACGTCTTCGTGATCGCGGCGCGGTGATCGGGCAAACTCGGGCCGCGACCAACGCGACGCATCGCGCGTCCGGATGCGTTTGGTCGGTGGCCGTTCCAGCTCCTGACGCAACGCCTCCCAGTCCTGCAGCGCTTGTTCCGCGCGGGTCGCATGCGTCGTGGTCCGCGGCGTCACGAAGATCACGAAATCGGATTGGCGCGACTGGAAATCCTTCGAGAGGGCCAACGTGAACAGCGCCGACGAGGTGTCGACACCGTCCGGAATTTTATTCCAACTCGTGGCCGCGCCGTGATTCCACAGACCGCCGAGGATAATGCTCTCACCGCTCTTGCAATATGCGCTGGTGGCAATGGTGCGTCGATCGATCGCGCGATTTTCGCCGCTCCCTAACGCGGAGATCGTCGCGTTGATTTTCAGATCGACGTCGTCGCCGTACGCGATCGGTTCGGCTTCGATCTTTACACCGACCTCTTTGAATTGCACACCTTGGCCGCTTTGATACGGGACTTCGCTTCCGCTGAAGAACACGGCGTTCTCGCCGCTCTTCACCACGAGATTCGGATGTTCGAGGATCTTCGCTTCGCCGCGTTCGCGCGCCAAATGGACTTTCGGCAACAGATTGAAGACCACGCCGACAGCGGAGCCGAGCAACCCACCGAGTCCCTCGCCGTGACTCCGCGCCGTGGCGCCCGGCGTCCACCGCACGCCGAATCCGCGCAACGCGCTCTTCTTCAATTCCATGAAGTAGACATCCAAGTGCACCATTGGGCGTTCGCCCGGGGCGCGCGTGGTGTTCCGCACTTCGAGTAAATTCACCACGGCACTGTGATAAATACGTGCAATCTGCTCCGCCCGTTTGGCCGCTTCGGGGCTGTATGCGATCCCTTCGAGCAACAGTTGGTCTTGCACCCGCCGCACAGTGATGCCGGGACGCCCCACGGCACGTGCGATGTCCGCACTCAAACGGTCGAGGGCCTTCGCGCCCAATCGCACCGCATTGCGGACATGCGGCTCGCTGGCGGCGAGCGCGTCGGCTCGCGCCAAGGCCGCTGCAGAATCGACTTCGCCTTCGAGCACGATCTCATCGCCGCGCCGTACGAACCGGAGCCCGGCAGTCCCAATGGCCGTGGAGGCCTTGGCCTGGATCGCGGCCAAGTCGGCGCTCGTCACTTGGACCGGAATGACATCGCGCTGCACGCCTTGCTGATCCCACAACGTGAGTGTCACCGCGCCGGGGGCGCGCGCGTTCAAATACACTTCGCGGCGACTGTCCCGCACTACGAAGTCGCAGACCGAGGGATCGGTGATCGCGGCGTCGCCGATTTCGTAATCGGTGGTGAGCGTCGACGATTGTCCTTTCACCAGCTGCTGCGCGCGCTGTTCTACGGCCCAGAGCGGCAGCGCGACGAACAGCACGGGCCAGCAGATGAGAAACGCACGCACCCACCTACGCACGGCATGGCAGTCGTTAGCGTCCACGATATTCCCTCCTGCGAATCAGGCTGGAGAGCCCGGTGACGTTTGCGGCCGTAGCCGGGGCCAAGATCGGCGCAGCCTCCTCGTGTTCGCCGTTCCCACGCAGCGTTAAATGCACGACGCCGTTTTCGACCGCAAACACCACGCGCTGGGCCTCTTCCGGCGTCACGGCCAATGTGACCGTGCCCTCGCTCGCGGCCTCACGCCGCGCCGCGAGCGTGGACGCCGCGTCGAGTTTTAGATCGCGCAGCGGCGCCGTGCCGCTGATCTCCCGATTCACCGCCAGCACTTCCAAATTGCGCAGCACCGTGAAGACCGAAGTCTCCGCGGCGTCGCGCGCGCCGAAATCGAAACTAACCAACAGGTCCACGCGGTCGTGGGGACGCACCAGTCCGCCCGCGGCGCGCGCGGCTTGATACGGCACACTCACGGCACGGCGCCCCGCCGGGACCGCAGCCGCGACCTGCGCCGCCTGCGTGGCGGGCGCGATCCGCGTATCAGTGATCGGCTCGCCGGCACGCAGCCCAGTGAGCGTGACCAGCCCCACGGCATCTTCCGCGCGCGTCAGCACGCCGGCGGGGATAAACTGCCGTGGGATGGCAACGATCCGCAGATGCGTCGGCGCCAGGGCCACGCCCGCAGGGAGATCGGTCGCCGCCGTCAGCACCGGCACCGACCGCCCCTGCGCTCGCAGCCAGGCATCGCGGCCGCTAAAGTAGACGAGACTAATCAAGGCCGCGATCGCGCCGCAGACCACTGAGACGGGACCTCGATACCGATTAAGGCGATCCAAAAGATGTAACGACCCGCGCTCTGGCTCATTGTGCATATTGCTATTTGCACTTTGCATTTCGCTCAGCCCCCTTCCGCCACCCATCCGACGACGCGGCCGAATGCCTGCAACCCACGATGCGCCACGGTCGCGTACGTGTACACGACAATGCCGAGCAACGTGGTCACCCACAGCAGTTCCGTCAGCGCGGCCCCGCGACTAGTGCAGATACGTCTCGACATCATCGGTCCATCCCTCCACTTCGTCGAAATAACGCAATCCGCGATAACCCAACGCCGGCTGCTGAAGCGTGGCGAGCGGCATCAATGTGGCCTCGTAGGTCCAACCGGCATCTTCGGCACTCGCTCGTGCCTCGGCCTCGTCGTCGGTTTCCAGAAACGCGGTTCGTTCCACCGAGCCCCCATACGGCTGTGCCGCGGCCGAGCCCTGGAGCCACAGGTCGCTGTCGTCGAAGGTGTCGGGAAAGTAGCTGAGTGGCGGACGACTGCGAAGACGCACCGCGAACGCGACTTGCTGCCCCTCTCCGGGGGGCTTCAAGCGATACGACAGCAGGCGTTCTGTGACTTCTTGCACCCGCGCGGGGTCTTCGAAACCGTCGCCGCCGTCGGTGTAGCTCGCCGTCAATTCGGGCCACTGGTCGGCGCGGACTTGGTCGCCACCGAAATCGAACAGCGGCTCGTCTGCAATGCAGCGCCGGCCTTCACTTGTGGGGACGACCCGCGTGCCGCCGACTAACGGCAGCAGCTCGGCCCACGGGGCCTGCGCCTCCACGACGGCCAACGCTGCGTCGCAGGCCCGTGTGTAGCCGTCGGCCACGGCGGTGTCCATCTCGCCACGAATCGCGTCGATAGTGGCCTGGCGGGCCGCAAATTGGGATTTCGCCTCCGCCTCGTCTTTATGTTGGTGCTGCTGCACGTGCCGTTCATGCTCGACGAATTCGCGATGGATCCGCCAATTCTGCTGCCCCAGTTGGTTCAATGTCGTGGCCAATGAATCCGCTGCGGCCAACGCGGCACGATCCGCCACGACTTGTAATCGCACCTTCGTGACGACCGTGAGCGCCACGTCGGCCAGCACTACGAGCAGCACGATCAGCAGCGGGAGCAACAACAACGCGAGGATCGCCACTTGGCCGCGAGTCCGTGCTGCTCGCATGGCTGTCTGATGCATGTGGCGGTGCGTGCTCATGGCAACGGATTATCTCCCTGCGGGGCGGCATGCCCGACCGGTTGCGGGACGTGGCCGAGTCGCCACGGCGGCGCCAATTGTTGCCAACGCCGCGCCCGCGAGTCGATTGCATCCATTTGCCACGACGCCACCAGATCGCCATCCGCCACTTGGACACTCGCCGCACGAATCCCGATAAACATGGCATAGACGCTGACCAATTTTTCCACGCCGCGCACCGCGAACCAAACAACCGAGAGGAGTCCCGCCAGGAACAGCGGCAACGCCAACACCAATTCGACGAGGGTGCTGCCGCGGGTTGTGTGCCGTCGGCTGGTCATTAGCACTGTCCATTCGGTCCGCACTGCGTCAGCGGATTGTTTTGGAATCGCTGCGTGAGACTCTGTGTCAGCGTCTGCGTCCCTTGTTGCATGTTGGGGATCAGAAACGACGCCGCGGCCAAGAGACCGAGTACGATGACTGAAATAATCAGCACGTATTCCGTCGCCGTCTGACCGCGTTGATTACCAAACCGTCTCCGTTGTCGTTGCATCATTGCGCCTCCCTCTATTGTTCGGTTCATTGCACCGCATCCGTGCCAACTCGCGCGGTGATGTCGTGATGGAAATGCCGCAACGCGTGCCACAGCCGCGGCGTGAGCATGGCGGCGACAACGCCCAACACGATCACCGCCACACCCAACAGATATTCCACACTCGATTGCCCCCGGCTCATGGCCACCACAAGCTTGCAGCCCGTGTGCCAAGTCATGCACGGCGGCATCTCAAGTGCGTTGCGTATCCAGACGGAGTCAGTGAATGTCTCTGGACCAGACGGAGTGAAGGAATATCCAGACGGAGTCAGCAGAGCGTTCGATTTTCAAACACTTCCGTTCAAACAACAAACGGGACTATCGAACGGTCCCATGCTAGCGGCTGAGTATGCAGCAGCTCTTTCGTCTCTATCGACATATCGTGAAAGGACTACAGACGGAATCCGTTGCAGTGGCGGCATTGCTCCCCAACGCTGGCCTGGAATGGGATCGCAATTTTGCGTTGCAACATGTGTCGACGCTGAGCGCGGACCTGATAGCAACGACCGCGCATCCATGGATCTCGAAGAAGCGGCTCCTCACGCAACACGATTTTCCACAACTCGCACGACTCCGTCCGCACTGGGACGCCGCACAGCGGACGCTGTCTTTGTGGCTGGAAGATCATTGCCTCATTGCGGCCGATTGTTCGACATTGGCCGGTCGGCAACGACTGGCGTCCGTCGTGGAGGAATACCTTGCGCACGGTGCAGCATTCGAACGGGCGTATCATCCGACGATGGAACACGTACAGCTCCTGGGCGATGCGGCACGGCCGCAGACGCGCTATACCGATGCGAACCAAGGCCCAGTGTCCGTGGCACTACGCGCGTCGCTCGCAGATATGGAACAGCGCTATCAGCACTCGATCGACCTGCGGCGTTTTCGTATTAATGTGTGGCTGGGGGCGGCACGGCCTGGAACGAATTGCAATGGAGCGGTCGGCGGCTCACGATCGGCGCCGTCACACTTCAGCTCACTAAACCGATTGGTCGCTGCCCCAATATCGATGTCGATTCGGAAACTGGCGTGCATCGCCAGCCATTGTTCGATCAGATGGCGAGCCGGCTGGGGCACCGCTACCTCGGCATCCGCGCTGCAGTCATAACCGGGGGTCAGATCCGCATCGGCGAGCCATGGCGAGTGGAACCAGATTGACCAGCCGCCCGGACACTGCAAACATCTCAAGAAGTTTGGCATCCGACGGAGTCAGCACTATTTTGGTATTTTGGCGTACTTTGGCGCACACAGCGATGCATGTGCGAGCATGCGACACACCATCCGATTCCCGGTTGCGCTTGCCTCTCGGCCACCGTCTGCTACAGATCCCCCATGCGCACGATCGGCCTCATAGGTGGATTGAGTCCGGAATCCACTGTGGTTTATTATCAAACACTCAATCACCTCGTGCGGGCGCGACTCGGCGGATTGCATTCGGCGCCGCTCGTCCTCTACTCGGTCGATTTTGGACACCATGTCGAGATGGGGCAGCGCAGCGATTGGGCTGGGCTCTCGCGGGAGCTCGTGGCTGCCGCCCAAGCGGTCGAACGTGCCGGCGCGGCGTGTCTATTGATCGGCGCCAATACGATGCATCGCTGGGCCGATGACGTGGCGGCAGCGGTAACAATCCCCCTCATACATCTGGTCGATGTCACCGCTGCGGCGATTCAGGCGCGCGGCTGCCGGCAGGTGGGCTTGTTGGGCACGCGCTACACGATGGAAGACGGCTTCTATCGCGATCGGCTGCGTGAGCGCTACGCGATCGAGACGCTCGTGCCGGATGCGACGGAGCAACAATTCGTTCACGATTCGATCTATGGCGAATTGTGCCATGGAACAGTGACGTCGGCCACGCAGCAACGGTATCGCGAGCTGGTCGAGCGATTTCAACAACAGGGCGCCGACGGAGTAATCCTCGGCTGCACTGAAATTCCCCACATCTTGCGCCCCGAGCAGAGCGCCGTGCCATTGTTCGATACGGTGCGGATCCACTGCGAGGCCGCCGTCGCGTGGGCGTAGGATGCGGAGGGTGGATGACTCCTCTCGCAACAAAAAAGGAACGCCTATGTCGATTCGCCCACTGACCACATTTGCGGATTTTGACGATTGCCAACGGGTGCAGCGGCAGGTCTGGAGTTTCGATGAAAGCGAAGTCGTGCCCACCCATCTCTTCGCCGCGTTGGTCGGACCACACGGACACGGCGGACTCTTGTTTGGACGGCGGCTGCTGCTCGCGGCCGCGGAGCAAGCAAGTGCCGCTGGGCATACAACATTAGAATGGACCTACGACCCGCTCGAATCGGTGAATGCCTATCTGTATCTGCACAAGTTGGGCGCCGTTGCGACGGCGTATTTCGATGGCTACTATCCCATCAAGACGGCGGGCCTCCGTGCGAACTTGCCGCAAGATCGACTCAAGGTCGTTTCGGAGTGTCATGCCACTGTGTCGCGGGAGCGCGCCCCGTCCACGTCGGTGGTCCCCACTCGCACCATTACTATCCCCGGAGATGTGCAGTCACTCAAACAGTCCGACTCAGCACTGGCGCTGCAACTGCGCCTGACCACGCGTGCCCAATTCCATCACCATCTAACCCGCGATGGATGTCGAGCGGCAGATTACACCTAACAATGCAGCCACAGGCACGGGAACATATCATCTGTGGCCTGATAACACTGTCCGAGTACTGTCAGACGGAGTCAAGAAAGAAGAATGAAGAAATTAGGCAGTGCTGTTCGTAAATAGAGCACCGGCCGATCACTGTCGAATCAGAATGCTCCGCGCTGTAATATCATTTTCATGGCCCATGTTTTGCTGTGACGTAACCGCATGGCGACGTATCCTCGCTATGTGTTGATTGCTGACGGCTGCACCTTTCACCTAACATGGCGGTGTCATAATCGTGCCTGGCTGCTGCAGGAACCCTGGGCAAAGCAGGCCTACTACGATCTGCTCTGCCGTTACAAAGACCGATACCACATTGCCATCCATTCCTACGACTTAATGGACAATCACCCCCACCTGACCGGGACGATTCTCGGCACCAAAGAGGAACTCTCCGCCTTCATGCGGACCGTGAATGGGGTGTTCGCTCGCCAATTGAACCGTCGACTACAGCGTGAAGGACAAGTAGTGATGGATCGTTTCAAGTCGCCGCTCATCCAAGATGATGCCACGCACCTGCATGTCATGGCCTATGGCAACCTCAACCCGGTCCGCGCCCGCATGGTGCCTCATATCAAAGACTATCAATGGACGTCGTACCATTACTACGCCAATGGACGGCCTGATCCTCTCATTACACCAGCCCCTGCTTACCTCGCCCTTGGGACTACGGACGGCGCACGCCAACAGGCGTACCGTGCGATGATCGATGAGTTAGTGGCAGCAGAAGACGCCTGGCCAGCATCAGGTTATACCCAGCAAGCGTTTCTCGGCGATCCACACTGGGTACATGATCGATACGCAGCACTCCAATCCTACCGCGCGGCCAAATGCGCTCGTGTCCAGCGACAGGCCCACAAAACGGCTTATCAGCTCGCACCGCCCTAGACAGCTGCGCGCAATCCACAACCGCAGTAATTGAATCAGACTCAAAGCTCTTGAGTATCGCCCTCAACGTCCTGTGCGGAGCTGGTTGTGATAGAAACACGTCGTGATTTACCCCCTTACTGACTGCGTACCATCCTGCGATGCCCCGAATAGCTCCACCTCGCCTACAATAGGGGCGATTGCTGCAGCAATCTCAAGATTGCATTATGGCTGTTCCGTATCCCCCCAAGATTTTCTGCCGGGAACGGCAGTTGCTCCGTCGGAAGGTTGTGCGTCGGAAGGTTGTGCTCCGTCGGAGGGCTGTGCGTCGGAGGGCTGTGCGTCGGAGGGTCGTGTTCAAAGTGGTCACGCTTGCTCCGGCGGAAAGTTGCCCTCCGTCGGAGGGTTGCCCTCATACCTGCGCCACATCCATCACGATAAAGTACGGGACGCGGGCAGCCGGGGCGAGGATCGGAAACCGTTTGACGGCTGCGATAGTTGGGCGTGGTTCGACAAGCCGGCGGATGCCCAAACCCACCGCATGCAATACCTCAGTGTAATAGCTGAGCGGCCGATGATACATGGCGACATTATACGCATTCAAATGTCTGAGCGGCCACCGTTGCAGCAACCGTCGTTCGCCAAAATATTCATCCATTGTGAAAAAACGTGGTTGTTTCGCGCGGCGCGGCCACCAGCCACCAAGATTCGGATTAAAGCAGGGGTGCAATATTGCGAAGACAAAATGCCCACCAGGCGCCAGCACGCGCGCAACCTCACGAATAGTCCGGCGTACACAATAGATATCCATGAGACTCATCGAAGCAACCACGACATCGAAGTGGCCACTCGCGAACCGCGACAGGTTCGACGCCGTCCCATGAACATACGTAATGTCGCCACGAGCCTCTGTAGTTTGCGCGTGCCGCAGCAACGCCATCGAGTGATCGAGCGCGGTCACGTGCGCTCCGCGCGCCGCCATCCACCGCGCAACTTGCCCTTCACCGCAACCGAGATCCAACACGCGCCGGTGGGCCACATGACCAAGTAAGCGATGCAATGCGGGATAGATGACATACGGGCGAAACGGATCGTTGCCACGCACAAGCGTAGTCCAGGTCTCGGCAAAACGATCCCAAACAATCCGATCATCCCGTGCCAAGGAACGCGTTGAACGTTGTGACATGATTTTACATTGCCCGCCTTAACAACGCTGTCAAGAATGGCCGGGGTCGAATGGAACAATCCATGAGACGTTGTTACATCATCGGGGAAAGATCTGGCGACAGTCGATCTCTGCCAGCGGGATGCACTGTTTTGCGGACTCGACGTACGCGGTGGCAACCATCCCGGCTATTGATCGACCGCGGGTCGGAATTGGTCACTCCGACCACGGCGCAGGCGGTGCCAAAAAACACCGTGCCGTCGGAGGGTAGATTCTTTACGTTCATGCGCGACGAGTTCTTAGCGTCGCCCCTCAGCCACAGACGGCACGGACTCGCCGATTACCAACTCTGACGAAGTAACGATTTCGCCATCATCCTCACGCCATTGCCATTCCAACAGTCCCGGCAGCCAAAGAAGCGCCGCCAGGCAACAGCAGCCGACGCCCAACGCGGCGACGAGCCCGAACGAAAAGACGCCGTGGTTGTCGGCGGCAAGCAACGCGCCGAACCCGCACATGGTGGTCAGCGAACTCCCTAAAATGGACGGCATCACGTGTCGGTAGACGCTGCGGAAATTTGTCCAACCATGTTGGCGAACGTGTTGATAGCAATAGATCGCGTAATCGACTCCAATGCCCATCAGGATCGGAATCGCCGCGAGGTTCACAATCGTGAACTGGATACCGCAGAGTGCCATGATGCCAAAAAGCGCGGTCATCCCGACGGCCATCGGGAGAAAACACCGCGCGGCGTGGCGGAAACGGCGAAACGACACGAGCAATGCGGCCCAAATCATCAGCAGACTTGCGACCACAACCCAGCGTCCCTCGGAGAGGAGCTGCTCGACGACGTGGAAGAACACGATCGATTCGCCCGAGACGACGACGCGCTCTCGGCAATCGGGACATGCGACTTCCGTGGCCTCGCGGACGAAGGTACGGAGTGCCCGACCATCCTGCCGGTCGAAATCGGGAAAGATATACAGGAAGCGACCGAAGCCACCTTCCAGATCTTCGAATTTGTTCAGAATGGCGGCAGGCAGATCCTGGAAAGTAATCGGCGTGGGCGCCAACGCAGGGGCCAGCCGCTCATACGTGGCGCGCTCGTCGGCGGTCATCAGACGGAGCACCGTGGGAGTAAAAGCCGCGCGCAGCCGCGCCACCAATTGCATCTTCTCCGTCTGGTCGTCGGGCACGAAGTCCGCCAATGCGAGCGCGTTTTGAATCGTGCTCCGTCCTCCTTGCGCCCGCCGTGCGTCCCGCGCGCTGCGCAGACTCCGCGCAAACGCCTTCGCGTCTTCCGGCGTCGCGGCACGGGCCACTTCCGGATTGACCGAATAGGTGAAGATCTCGTCCACAGCTTGATCGAGCGACTTCGTCGCCTGCAGGCCCATAATGTTGCTGTAGTTGTAGTCGAGTCGCAGCCGTCCCATCGCCACCGGCACCACGCACGCCGCCACTAACAGCGACAACAACACGAACGTGCGACGTCGCGTCAGCACTGGGAACATGGCCCCCGCCAGCCGCGCCAAGCGTGGCGGCTCACTCCCCTCGATCTGCAGCGGACGGATCCGCTCAAAAATCAACGTAAGAGCCGGAAAGACATAGAGCATTGCCAACAAGGTACAAAAGATTCCAACCCCAGCGATGATCCCGAATTGAAAGAGCGGTTTGAAATCGCTGAAGGCCAGCGCAAAAAACGCCGCGGCGGTGGTGACGGTTTCCAACCACATCGCCATCGCTAATTCACGATAGCAGTGCTGCAAGGCGGCCAGCGGAGCTTTGCTCCGTCGGCGCGCCTCCGCGTAGTGACTATAGAAGTGGATCCCTAAATCATCCGCCAGACCCATCAGGACCGCGCACGCCACGGACGTGAAGAAATTGAGCGCGCCGAACATCAGATACGCCATCCCCATGGCCCAGAGAATGCCCATGGAGAGCGGCAGCATCAGCATCGCGACTACGCGCTTACGCCGAAAGTAGAGCGTCAACACGAAGACCATGCTGACGAACGACACCAACGCGACGCGCTTCGCATCCGTCACCACGCGCGCCAATTGGGTCATCGCCTTGACGTACGGACCCGTCAGCCGCACGTCGAATTCAGGCGCCGCATAAGCTGGACCGAGCGCCTCCCGACTCGCAGCAATCGCCGCACGCACATCGCGCAGCAAGCGCGTAGTAAATGCCGTATCGGTCGCCCGACCGGTCGGCTTGATCAGCATCACGAACAATGTACCCGCGTCGTTGCGGTACCAGTCATGCCCTTTTATGAATTGATATTTCGCGTCGAGCGCTTGCAGGCTGATGGCCGATTCCTCCGGCCCGGAGAAGTCGACGTAGAACTCCTTCAACTTCAGTTGATCGAGCCGTCGCTCCACTTGGGCGGCGAACTCGCGCAGCTCCGCCAGTGGCATAAAGAGCAATGCGGCACGGCGCAGGAAATCGTTCGGTGGCCGATAGTCGACATACCGCACATCGGGATGGTCTTTGAGCCGCGCAGCCAGCGCATCGAGAAACGGCGGCACCAGCTCCGGCGACGGAGGACGAATTGTGACAATGACGTAGCTGGCGCCCCCCACCACGCGTTGCAGATGCCGAAGTTCAATCACTTCCGGTTGGTCGTCGGGGAGCGAATCGGCAAAATTCGCTTCAATGCGCAGACGCTGAATGCCAAACAGCGCCAAGACGGAAAACAACAGCGCCACCGCCAAGACCCACCAGGGTCGAGCCATCGCCCAGAGGAATAGCCCCTCGCCAAAGCGCGGTCGTTGCGGCATCGGCGTGCGATACTCGAAGCATCCCGCGATCGTCAATGGTCAGTATTGAACCGTCACCGTGCGAGTCCGCTTATCGATCGTGACGGTAAACGCCAGCGGCGCCGTCGTGCACTCATTGGTACAATAGGCGTGCGAACCGTGAAAATTCGCTCGATACTGCTCCGCCGAATCCATCTCCTCGGAGAGACAGAACGTCGCATGCAGATGTAACATCGTTTCGATATCGCCGGCATAGAGGAGCGACTCCACAATCCGACGCGGCATGTAGCGCCGCAACGCCGCACTCCGCAGTCCCCCAACCACACACGCCTGCGGCTCTCCCGGATATTGCCGCGCCACGCCGCACGGCGTGATCGATGCAAACAACGGCCGCGGCGACAGCACCCCGGCCGGCAACGGCCCCCGCTCGCGCGTAATAGTATAGTTCGCCAGGCACGGGCGCGCAGGCTGTTCTCGCGCCGCCCCCACCGCCCCGACGCCAACTAGTACCCCACTCGCCCACAACAGCCCCGTAAGGAGATAGCGACGTTTCATAGCGGCTTCACAATGTAAACCGATAGCGGAGGATGTCGCCTTCGGTGGTCGTCGTCAACGCGGAGACTTGCGGTTGGAGGCGGTCGAAGATCGCGCGCATCCCGAGGTTGGAGGCCAGGCAATTCGCAAGCAGTTCGCGAATCCCGCAACGCCGCGCGTATTCGACTAAGCGGCCGCACAAATAGCCGCCCATCCCCTGCCGCTGATACGCCTCATGGACCACGAACGAGAGCTCGACCGTGTCCGCACCCGGCGCCCCGGCATAGCGCGCGATCGCGACGATCCGGTCGTCGTAACGCCCCGGCTCCAACACGACCAACGCCATATTGCGATCGTAATCGAGCTGCACCAACCGCGCGGCGATCTCACGTGGCATCGTGGTCTTCAAATGAAAGTAGCGTTGCCGAATCGTGTCTTCGCTGTGCGAATAGAAAAACTCTTGGAGGCGTCGTTCATCGGTGATTTTCAGCGAGCGCACACGCATCTGGTGTCCGCCGAACGCCCGCTGTTCCTCTGCAAATCCGGAAAAGCGCGTCGTTTCCCGTTCACAGCGCTGATCGATGTAGACATAGTGCCGCTCCTTCACGAACGACAACAGTTCGTCGCGGAAATCAGGATGGGCAATATGGATCAGCGAGGTCGCCCGTTGCCGAATCGATTTGCCGTGCAAGCTCGCGATGCCGTACTCCGTCACGACATAATGAATATCGCCGCGGGATGTGACCACGCCTGCGCCGCGCGACAATTCGCCGACGATGCGCGACACCGCGCCTCCTTTGGCCGTCGAGGGCAACGCAATAATTGGTTTTCCACCAACTGAACGCGCGGCGCCGCGGACAAAATCCACTTGGCCGCCGATCCCACTGTAAAACTTGTACCCGATCGAGTCGGCACAGACCTGCCCGGTGAGATCGATCTGCAGCGCCGAATTCACGGCCACCATGCCGTCGTTTTGCGCAATGCAAAACGGATCGTTGATAAAGTCGGAAGGATAAAATTCGATCAACGGATTTTCGTGGACGAAGTCGTACAAGCGGCGCGAACCGAAACAGAAGCTGGTCGCGGTGCGACCCTTGAGCACTTTTTTCGTCGCGTTGGTGATATTGCCGGCGCGGATCAGATCGATCACGCCGTCCGAAAACATTTCCGTATGGATACCGAGATCGTTTTTGTCGCGCAAATTCGCGAGCACGGCGTTCGGGATGCCGCCGATACCCATTTGCACCACTGCGCCGTCGGGAATTAACTTCGCAACATTTTTTCCGATCGCGGCAATCACCGCATCTTCCACCGGAGGCGCGATTTCCGGCAACGGCAAGTCGGCCTCGACGACATAGTCGATCTCACCATACGGCAGCAGCGCTTGGCCGAATGTGCGCGGCATCTGCGGATTGACCTGCGCGATGACCAACTCGGCCGCTTCGACGGCCGCGCGGACGACATCCACACTCACACCGAGACTACACATCCCGTGCTGGTCCGGAGGCGCCACCATAATTATGGCGACGGCGATCGGAAACGAACCGGACCGGAACAGTCCGGGGATCTCGGAGAGAAAAATCGGCGTGTAATCCGCCTCCCCGCTCTGCACCGCAGTCCGCACGTTATCGCCGATGAAAAAACTGTTATCGCGCAGATGGCCGCGAAATTTTTCACCGACGAAGGCCGCGTGGCCCAGCGTCATTAAATGGATGAGTTCGTTGTCGGAGAAATGAGCATAGTGTTCCGCCATCGCGTCGGAGATCGCGAGCGGGTGCGCCGCGCCCGAACCTAAAAAGATGCGGCACCCCTTCGGGATTTTTTTAACAGCGGCCTCGGCGGTCAGGACATGCGGCATGAGTCTCCCATCACTGCGAACGGAAACGCACGGATTGAGCGGTGAATGCAAACCACAGAAGCGTGCGCAACGCAAGCAACGCTAATAGATGCGCACGCCGAGCAGCGTATTGAGCAAGTTGCGCAGCGGCGCAATGGCACGCTGGCAGCGGCTGAGCGCGCGATCACCACGCGGCAGACCGCAATTCACCGCATGATGCAGTCCCAGAAAGTCGAGTTCGATATGATAACTGCCTTGATCCGGCAACAGCGGTTCCTTCAGAAAGTCCTGTGACGGGAGACGAATCAAGCGCCCCTGCCGCAATGTGGCGGTGAGTTGCCGCTGCTCGGCGACCGTGAGCATTCGCTCGAATTCCCGTACGACTTGGCTTCCACCCCGCCCAGCCTGACGAAACCGGACGTGTCCATCGGCTGCAATGCGGACGGAATAATCGTCACCGGTAATACTGCCGCCGGCAAAAAAGACCAATTGCGCCGTCTCCGCATGGAGCGGGTGGAGAGCGGCCATCAACATCCAGCCACCCAGCAGAGCCCCAATCACTCGTTGTATCTTTGGCATAACCGCACTGCACCACATCCCCCACAGCTGGCACAAGACATTTCAATGGCGCTGTGCTACGCCCGCGCTTGTGGGGGGGACCCATTTCATTTGCCTGATCTTTTTTCTCTCCGGCGCCGCCGCGTTGATTTTTGAAACGCTGTGGTTCCGGCAAGCTGGACTGGTGTTTGGCAACTCCGTCTGGGCCGCCAGCCTCGTGCTGGCCAGCTTCATGGGCGGTCTGGCACTGGGCAACGGCCTGGCCGCACGGCTCGGGGAACGCACGCAACGTCCGCTGCGCCTATATGTTCGACTGGAATTGGGAATCGCCGTCACCGGAGTCTTGCTCGTCGTCGGCTTGCCGCATCTTTCGTCGCTCTTGGTGCCACTGTTCCGCGCGGCCGAACCGGCGCCATGGCTGTTGAATGGACTCCGTCTGGGATTCGCGTTCGCATTGCTATTATTCCCCACGACCGCGATGGGAGCCACGTTACCGCTCCTGGTCCGAACGCTCGCCACCGTGGAACCGGCGTTTGGAAGTGTACTCGGCCGGCTCTACGGATGGAACACCCTCGGTGCAGTGGCCGGCGTCGCCGCGGCGGAGTTGCTGCTCATCCAAGCCCTCGGAGTCCGTCTGACCGGTGTCGTCGCAGCCGGAGCAAATTTGCTGGCAGCCGGTCTGGCGTGGGGAATGACCAGGCACGCCACCGTTTCGTGGGCCTCGGCACCGCCCCCCAATCCCATCCCCACCAACCACCCACCAACCAGACGGAGTCAATCGGCACGCAATCTTTGCTCCGTCTGGCCGTGGTTGGCGGCAGCCTTCCTCTGTGGCGCACTGCTGTTGTCAGCGGAAGTCATTTGGACCCGTCTGATGCTGCTATTCGTCTACGGCACTCATGCCGCGTTCGCGGCGATACTCTGCGTCGTATTAAGTGGCATCGCGTTCGGAGGACTGCTCGGCGGCACTTGGCTACGGCACCAAACCACCGCCTTCCGGCACGCCGCGTCCGTGGCCGCAGGGTGTGGCATCGCCATCGTCCTCAGTTACCGCTGGTTGGACTTAGGAATAGCCCGGTACAGCGCAACTGCGCCACAGCAGTTTCTCGCGGCACTCCCGCTCACCATCGCGATCGCGTTAGCAACCTCACTCGGATCCGGCCTGCTATTCACGCTGATCGGCGCCGCACTCCAACACGTGGTCCGCGGCGACGCGCGGCCGGTCGGCCTGCTGACGTTCGCCAACACGGTCGGCGGAATGTGCGGGGCGCTGGCCGGCGGCTTCCTCCTCCTCCCACGGCTTGGCATGGAACGCGGCCTCTTTCTACTCGCATGCGGTTACGGCGTCGTAGCGCTGCTATTATTGCTCCGGCCCACCACGGTCGCGAACGTTGCTCCGTCGGATGTAAGGTCTGATGTTGCTCCGTCTGCGATTACTCCGTCTGCGGCACGTTCTCCGTCTGCGGCACGTTCGTCGGCAGCGGATGTTGCTCCGTCGGCGGGGTGGCGCCGCTGGGCACCACTGGGTGCCTTCGCGATCGTCCTCGTCGCCTTTCCGTTTGGGCGCATGGAACAGCATTATCTGCACTACCCGATCGGCGGGTACCTTGCGCGGGGGTTCCAAGTTGCCGCTGTGCACGAAGGGCTGACGGAAACGGCGCTGTATCTGCGGGAGGATTTATACGGCGTGCCGTATCGCTATCAATTAGTTACCAACAGTCACCCGATGTCCTCGACCGAACCCGCGGCGCGCCGTTATATGAAGCTCTATGTCTATCTCCCTGCGGCGCTCCACCCCCAACTCGAGCGGGCCTTGCTGATCAGTTACGGCGTCGGCTCCACCGCGAAGGCGCTAACCGATACGCGCGCGTTACGCAGCATCGACGTCGTCGACATCTCGCGGGACATCCTCGATCTAGGCCGAATTCCATACGCCACGGGCGGCTTCCCGCTCGACGACCCGCGCGTCCGCGTGCATATCGAAGACGGGCGCCAGTTCCTGCTCACGACCACGAATCGGTACGATCTGATCACGGCCGAACCGCCCCCTCCAAAAAACGCAGGCATCACGAACCTCTACAGCCAGGAATATTTTCAACTATTGCATGACCGACTCGCTGCGGGTGGCATGGTCACGTACTGGCTGCCGGTCTCGCAGCTCCACCCGACGGAGTCACACAGCATCATCCGCGGATTTTGTAACGTGTTCGCGGATTGCTCGCTGTGGCACGGGAGCAATTTGGAATGGATGCTGTTCGGCACTCGCGGGGCCCACGGGCCAGTCGCGGCGGAACACTTTACGGCCCAGTGGCACGATCCAGCCGTCGCGTCTGAACTGCGCGCGCTCGGGATGGAGCGTCCGGAACAGCTGGGCGCGTTGTTCATTGCCGACGCCGCGCAGCTCGCGACCTGGACCGCCACCACACCGCCGCTCACCGACAACTTCCCGTATCGCATCACGGCGGTGCCCGCACCGTTTTTCAGCATCTTGCCATTGTACCGGCCATGGGCCGACGCCGACAGCGCGCGGGACCGTTTCGCCGCCAGCTCGTTGATTGCCGCGCTGTGGCCTGGGGAACTCCGTACCGCCAGCCTCCCGTATTTTGCCTGGCAAGGGATGCTGCTCGAACACCTCGTCCCGTCGACCAATCACAGCGCTGTATTGCGCGACCTCGACGCATTGCTCACCGCATCACCACTCCGCACCACGGCGCTGTGGCTGCTCCAATCGAATGCCGACACCATCCGGATCATTCGTGCGATTGCGCCGCATACGCCGCCGGATACGATCATTGCGCAGCAGCTCGGGATCGGCGCATTGATCGACGGGGACTTTGGCGCCTCCGCGGACCACTTTATCCAAGCACAGCAGCTCGCCCCACAGCTCGACTTGCGCTTTTTGGACCCGTACATCACGTACGCCCGGTCTCGCGCCACGCCCTGATTTTGCTTGTACGAATATGCGTTCCACGGCAGACACCAGCGGATGATTCCACTTTGGACCATCGTCCCATTCGCCGCGCTGCTATGTTGCATCGCGGTCTTGCCGCTGGCCGTGCCGCATTTTTGGGAACGCAATCGGAATCGCGCGCTGATTGCCGCCGCGCTCGCCACGCCTACATTGGTCTGGCTACTGCAACACGATCCGCTTGCACTCCAGCACACTGCACTGGAATATTTTTCATTCATCTGTCTGCTCGGCTCGCTCTACACCATCGCCGGCGATATTCTGGTGACCGGCGACTTGCGCGCCACGCCACGCGTCAACACCGCATTTCTCGCCGTGGGGGCTGTGCTAGCGAACTTCATCGGCACCACCGGCGCCAGCATGGTCCTGATCCGCGCGTTTCTGCGCACCAATTCCGAACGCCGCCATGTCCACCATCTCCCGGTCTTTTTCATCTTTATCGTCAGCAACTGCGGCGGACTGCTCACGCCCCTCGGCGACCCGCCGCTCTTCCTCGGCTATCTGCGCGGCGTCCCGTTCTTCTGGACGTTGCAACTCCTCCCCCATTGGCTCTGTATCGTCGGCGCGCTGCTGCTGATCTTCTACGTCTGGGATGCACTGGCGTATCGGCGGGAAACCAGCAGCGACTTGGCCCGCGATGTGGCGCTGGTGCGTCCGCTCCGCATCCAAGGCGGGATCAATTTCTTGCCGCTGGCGGGAGTCGTCGGCGCCGTCTTCCTCCCGACGCCGTGGCGCGAACTGATCATGCTCGGTATGGCGCTGGTGTCGCTGCGGCTGAGTCCCCAAGTCGCGCGGCGACAGAACGTCTTTACCTGGGGGCCGATCCTGGAAGTCGCGATCCTCTTCGCCGGGATCTTCGTCACGATGGTCCCGGCGTTGATGCTGTTGCGGGAACACGGCCCGTCGTTCGGCGTCACGACGCCGGGGCAATTCTTCTGGGCCACCGGATTGCTCTCGGGTGTCCTCGACAATGCCCCGACTTATTTGACGTTCCTCTCGCTCGGCCAAGGGCTCGGCCTCCCGGCCGAAGTCGCCGGCGTCCCGACCACGCTGCTGACGGCGATCAGCACCGGCGCAGTCCTGATGGGCGCCAACACATACATCGGCAACGGCCCCAACTTCATGGTCAAGGCGATCGCCGACCACGCCGGCTTCCGCACCCCGTCGTTCTTCGGCTACTGCCTCTACAGCCTCGCCATCTTGTTCCCACTCTACGCGCTGCTCCATGTGATCTTTTTCTAGCCTGACCAACGGCGCAGAATATTTTTTGCGGCGCTTGCATCTGGCGCACGGTTGTGGCTAATAGCGCACGTCGCTCGGAAACCATTGAAGCATGCGAGTTTCCGGTTCGGCACGCGTCTCGGGAACTGAGCGGGATCAGCCCGAGGCCTCACGATGGCGCATAGCACGACAGACAAGTTTAGTGAGAAGTAGGCGCGCGTAACTACCCGAAAACAATTGCAATCCCTCGACCGGCGGAATGGACCCCGTGGGCCGGGGCAACTTTTTTGTCAAACGGTCGATACTATCAGTAGGGGATTGGGAGTCCAGGAAGGTCGAAAGGTACGATATATGATTCGTTTATATACACCAGGAGAGGCTGGGCGACTGCGCACTGCGGCGGCTGGCATTACGCGGCACCTTGAAGGGGTAATCGGTGGCGTGGCGCGCAGGGAGAGCGGCGTCCGACGCATTCACGACGAAGGGATGCCACTCGCCAGGAGATTGACCGTGGGAACGGTCGGGGTACAAACGTCTGCGGCCTATCGCTTTCCGGGGACGGTAACCAACAGCACGATCTTGGGTGAATTACGCGCTTTGCGACGTGAGGGCATTGCTGAGATCGACCCCCACATCGCATCCGCCGAGCGCGCCCTTACCATCTCCCCCGCCGCCGACGTGCTGATGATGGCCGGCTCCGCGGCCATCCAGGGCGGATTGCGACACCTCCCTGCGGCCACCCAAGGCGGCCTGACGCTCCAGTTCGACGGCGATGATGAGCGGCTCGATGCATGGCGGTGGGAATTGGCGGCAGCCGGGCTTTGCGCCAATCTCGACCTCCCTCGCGAGGTCGGCCGCGCGCTCCTCCCGGGCATCTATGAACAAGTTGAAGTCACACTGGGGGCTGAACCCACAGTGCGGCGCAGCCCGATGCGATTGTTGCCTGAAGAACCGCATCCGGATCATCCACGTCTCTTCATCACACGGAACTGGGCCAACCTCCAGGTGAGACTGCTGGCCTCCAGTGAGGACCCAGAACTCGGGCACTCGCGGGTGGGAGTCATGGCGGCAGGATTGGAATTCCTGGCACGGACCACGGACATTCAATTGACTTTTTAATCAGCCACGGCCCGGCAACAACTGTCCCGCTTGGTCCAACGCCAGCAGTTCTTGGTAGCCGCCGATGAAACGCTCGTCGATGAAGACCATCGGCACGGTCCGCCAGCCATCGGCGCGGGCGGACACGGCGGCGCGTTCGGCGGCGTTATTTGTTACGTCGATCTCGGTAAACGCCAATCCCCGTTCGGCCAACAACCGCTTCGCCGCGCGACAGTAGCCGCAGTAGTCCGTGGTGTAGAGCGTGATCGTCATCGCTATCCTTTATAATCCGGGCGCCGAATCCAGTGGGAGCGCTCGGACGGCGGCAGATCCTCCTTCGGCACGACCCGACATTGCAAAAGATCGCAGATGTTGTCCACCCCTTCTTCGTTGAGCTGCCCGTTTTTCCAGGCATCACCCCGCATCAAATTCACAATCGCATCCGAGTCGCGCGGCTCATCTCCGGGCTCGAAATGCCCTAGCTTCAGCCAATGTCCCACTTCATGGGCATACACGACTTCCCGCTCCCGCTCAAAAGTCGTCAGCGTGGTAAACAAATCGGGATCGATCCGCATCACTCGACCGCCGAGCCGATTCACTTCGGCCATGACCCGATCCTTTTCGTTCAATTGCCATAAATAGATGCGATGTTCCCCGCGCTGCTGCCAACGCGGCACCGGAGTAATCGTGACATGCGTCTCGACTTCCCACGGCGGCGCGCCTGCGTCGTGATGATTCGGGAAGGTGCCGTTCCAGATCCGCTCGACGCCGGCCTCGAACAGTGCCGGAAAGTTCGGAGGCAGGTCCGGTGACTCCAAGACCTCGGCGGTGATCTCGATCGTCACGTGAGGACCATTCGGCGTGACGGTGATCCGCAGCCCGAACGGGTCGAGAAAACGCTGCGGATTGGCCTGGGCGTAAGTATACGGGTTCGGCTCCGTCAACAAGTCGCCACGCGACGGCGCCGCTTGCCACCACGCCCCACCGCTGAAATGGCGGCCCGGGCCCATTCCCGGATGATCGACACTGTGGTAGCGTGAGCCATCGGCCGCTGTTGTCGTAGCGCTCCGCAGCGGCGATTTGGAGCCCAGCGGATCGCGCGTCAGGAAGCGGCCCAACGCCGGGGCGTAGTCACGATAGCGCAAATGCACCAGCGCGCTGTCCGGCTCCTGCGGCCGACCGGCGAATCCGAAGACGAGTCCGGTGCGGTCCGCAACCGGCTCCCGCGCCACACCGTATGGCGTATATTCGCGGGCCGCATTCACGGCGCCCTGCTCAGTCCACCAACGGCGCACCGAACCGAGTCGATCCTGGGCGATGTAGCGCGGTGCAGCGCTCGCCGGGCGCTGCGCCAGCAATTCATCCCAACTCCCGCCGCGCAGCAGCGTTATCCAAGCGCCGTCGCGCTGCTGCCAGCCGAGTTCGTGCCAACCGCTGTAGACGATTCGTTGTTCCTGCCGACCAACGCGCCGCGCGAGCGCATCGTAGGTGTAGCGGATCGGACGTTGCCACCAGCCGCCGCGTGCGACTCGCTGCAGTCGGCCGAGCGCATCGTAGTCATATGCAACGCGGCCGTCATGCAACAGTCGACCAGCGGCGTCGTAGTGCAGTGCGGTGCGAGGCACGGCGTCCGGCCCGCTCATCGTGGTCACGCGATGCAGCGGGTCGACTGCGTAACGCCACGTCCCGGCCGGTGTCGTGACCGTGCGCCAATTGTCGTTGCCGTCCAATTGCCACCGCCAGGACTCGCGCGCGAGGCCGGCAACGCGCTCCGCAGCGACTAAGCGCTGCGCCGCATCGTATTGATACGTCCAGCGCGGACCGTCCGTTTCCGTCGCCGCGCGCGTGTTCCCCGCCGCGTCGTACGCGTATGTGATGGCCCACGATGCCCCGGTGTCATGGCGATACGACTCACGACGGATACGTCCTGCGGAATCGTAGTCCCGTTCCCGTTCGAGGTGCGCGCCGAAATGCGTGTGGACGGCACGCTGCCAACCGTGGTGCTCGATGGCCACTTGCGCATCGCCGTGCACAGCGCCGATCAACCGACCGATGGCGTCGTAGCGGCGCGTTTCGCGTTCCCCGTCGGGCATCCGTCGTTCCACGACCTGCCCCAGTGCATCGACGGATGTGTCGATCCTGAATTCGCCTTGAGTTTCTTGCACCAAATGAGAGAGCGCGTCGTATGCGAATGTGCTGACTTCTGTGCCAACGCGCGCCGCGATCAGGCGGCCGAGCGGATCGTACCGATAGCCGGCGCTGATCGATTCCGCAGCAGCGGTGCGGTCATTCGCCGTCAGCGCCGCGACACGGCCGGTGGCGTCGTACTCGTACTGGACGTCCCGTCCGCTCGCGTCCCATCGCGCCGCGACACGGCCATCGCGACGGCGCTGATACCGTGTGGTCGTGCCGTCGGCGAATTGGACACCGATCGGCTGGTCGAGTGGATCGTAGGCGTACTGCAGTGGCGTGTCGGCGTCGTCGTGCAGACTGCGCAATCGATGGTTGGCGTCCCACGTCCAGCGCGTCGTGAGTCGGCCGTCAGGATTCCACGGATTGCGGCCGACGGCCTCCGCGTCCCGATGCCGCGCGCGCAACCGTCCCAATGCGTCGTATGCAAAGTGCGTCGCGCCGCCACTCGGCGGCTGGAGCGCGACCAGATTGGAACGCGCGTCGTACGAGTAGCGCCACTGTGCACCGACCGGATCGGTCTGCGCGATCAGACGTCCGAGCGCATCGTAGTGGAATTGCGTCGTGGTGAGCGGCGGACCGACATCCGCCTGCACCAATCGCCCCGCCAGGTCATACGTGTAATGGCGTTCGATTCCGACCGGATCGCGCACTGCGGCGAGGTGTCCAAGACGATCGTGCTCTATGTCCCAACGCGCGCCGGAGGCGTCGGTGAACGCGCGCACCTGACCGCGTGAATCGCGTTGCCAGGCCTCCGTCACCCACTCGATCGAGTCAGCTGGGTTGCGCCACCGGGCCCGTTGGCGGGCGACGACGCGCCCGAGCGGGTCGTAGTGCCAGCGAGTGGCTTGGAGTCGGGTGCCAGCAGCGTCAAACCATTCGGCGTGCGTCACCCGGCCGAGTGCGTCACGCACCAGCTGCGGCCCGTTGCCGAGCGGATCGCGCACCGCGCGCAACTGACCGAAGCCGTCATATTGATACGCCGTCCGCGCACCGACGGGATCGATCGTCGCCGCGAGCGCGCCGCTTGCGTCGTACGCCCATTGCCATGCGGCGAGCGCGCCGACGGTATCGTCCCCGGCCTGCCGCGCCACCACCCGATCACGCGCATCGTAGACCAACGCGATCCAATTCCCCTCCGGACGCACGATCCGCGCCAAATTGTGATTCGC
Organism: Deltaproteobacteria bacterium; assembly: GCA_016210045.1. Classification (NCBI taxonomy): domain Bacteria; kingdom Pseudomonadati; phylum Myxococcota; class Myxococcia; species Deltaproteobacteria bacterium. The sequence goes on from JACQUX010000029.1 coordinate 42,093, forward strand.
GTCGTACTCGAATCGCGTCTCGATCCAGTGCGCGGCATCCACTTGTTCGCGTCGCTGAATCAAATAGTCGAGCGAGTCATACGCCATCTCGACGGCGACAAACCCTTGCGGGCGATTGTCCACGGCGACACGCACCAAATTATCGTTTGCGTCGTAGCTGTAGCGGCGTTCATAGCGGAACGGCGCCGGTCCGATCTCCCGTTCGACTTGATTGCGCGCATTCACGAGGAACTGCGTGACGGCACCGGTCGGATCGGTCACGGCCGTCACATTGCCGACCGCGTCAGTCCGATAGCGGATTGTTCCGGCCGCGTGCTCGGCGTCGCGCACGACGGCGGCGAGATCTCCGGCGGCGGAATATTGGTACGCCGTCACGGTGCCGGCGGCGTCGCGCGCACGAATCGGTTGGCCGAACGGATCGCGCTCCCACTGCCGGCGACTCCCGTCGGGCAACGTGACCGCCTGCAAGGCCACTCCATCGTAATGGAGTATTGCCTGCTGATCGAGTGGATCACGCACCTGTTGCACATCGCTGCTGGTGGGGCGATACGCCAGCGTCCACGCTCGCACGCGGCCGTCACGACCGCGCTGCTCCTGCCGCAATATGTTCCCGTGTTCGCGCCGATCACGCGCCGTATCGGGATACGTAGCATGCCACGCGCCTCCGTCGGACAATTGCTCTGTGGTGCGGCGTCCCTCGGCGTCGTATGCGGAGATTGCAACGACGTCTGTGTCCGCCGCCCGCGCGCCGACAGTCTCCTCGCGCAGCAATTCGCCCCACGCATTGTGCCGATAGCGACGCATCAGCCCGCGCCGATCGGTCACCGTGACCTCATCGACGGCCGCGTTGGGACCGCCCCACCATCCGGGACGCGCCAACAAGTAATGCGCTTGAATAGGCCGTGTCGCGTCGCCGTAATATTGCGCAATCACGCGATCGCGCTCCAGGCCACTACGTCCGTACGTGTTCCGCAAATACACCTGTCCGTTCGGGTCGGTGATCTGCACTAAGTTGTGATTGAGCGGTGGATCGGGTTCATGCGCGGTGTAGGCATATTGCGTCGTCTTGCCGTGTGGAAAGTCACGCACGGCAGGCGTCGTGACCGCGATCAAGTCACCCTGCGTATCGTACACGTAACGCCAGACGCGACCGGTCCAATCGCGCACTGCGACGATGCGATCCGCTCGGTCGTAGTCGAACTGCAACGACCGTCCGACGGCGGCGCGCACGGAGGTCAGGCGGTCGGCGGCATCATACACGGCATGCACTGTATTGCCGAAACGGTCGCGGGTGGCCGCCCAACGGCCGGCCGCTGAGAAGTGCGTCTGCGCGCCGTTCGGATGCCGCAGCGTGAACGGCGCAGCGCTGCACTCCGATACAGCGGCGATATCCGCTCGACAAAGCAGCGAAAATACGCCGCGCGGGGATTGATAGGTGCCGTCGGCAGCGCGGAGGAAACGCCACTTGCGCCCTGCGGCGTCGAACCACGTGACGCTGCCATCGGCGGACGGCAGCAGATGCTCATTATAGGAGTGCGTCCAGTTTCGTCCCAGTGGTCCGCTAAAATCGTGGCGGCTGCGGTAGACGCGTTCGAAGCGCAGGTCGGGTCCACGCGCCGGAATCGTCAGATCGACGACGCGGTGGAGGAATTCGCCGTTATGGAGCAGCACCGGATCGAAGGCGTTACTGAGGCTCGGGTGTTGTGCCGGGATGCGGGTCTCCGGAAGGATTTGGGCCGTGAGCGGCAACACTCCCGTGGCCTCCAACACGCCGCCCGCTGCGTGCGCCAGACCACCACTGATTTCCTCATTCCAGCGGGCGAGTTCGGAGCGGACTTGTCCTGGAACCTCTTCCAACCCCAACACTTCGAGCGGCGTTTGGTCACCCCAACGGCCAAGCCACTGACCACGCAGCTGGGCGCGTCGTTTGAACTCTTCCCAACTGCGCGGGAGCCCCGCTTCTTGCGGAAAGATCGACGTGGCCCGACGTGCTAAGTCGGCCATGCCATCGTTGGTCATCGTGACCGCGTCGCGCACCGGAGTCAGTAACGTTTGTTGTAAATCCTGCAGCTCGGCTTCCGCCACGCGCACGGCCTCGTCCAGTTTTCCTTGGACCATATCCAGCTTGCCGGTCACGACGCCTTCTAAGCGTTGGATCTCGGCGCGCACGTGACGCACCCGATCGCGTACGGCCGTCAGGTCGCGTCCGAAACGTCCCCACTCCGCGACTGGTGGGAGCCCGGCAAACGCGCCGACTTGTTTGGCCACATCGAGCAGCTGCGTGAGATTGAGGACGATCGCCTCGCGGTTGCTGAGCTGCCATTGCAACACGTCGAGCACTTCAGTGGCGCGTTTGAATTCGTATGGATTGAAACAGGTAGGCCCGCAAAAGGCGTTCGCGAAATGGCGACCGGCGGAGGCGAGCAAGATCGCGCCATAGACGGGGTTGGGAAGCGTCAGCACCGGAAAGTCGCGGACCTTGTGGAGCGCGCGGTCGAGCGTGGCGCCGGGGAGATGGGCGCGCACGCGCTGGCTGAGCGCACGGAACTGTTCCGGCCCGTCGCGCAACGCGCGCACCAATTCCGGTGGCAATTGGCCAGCCAGCGCCGTCTCGATCCGGCCGCGGATCGAGGCAACGGTGCCATCGCCTAACGCCTCGGCAAACGGGCGTTCGATCACGCGGCGCAACGTTTCGCCGCGCAACAGGTGTTCGATTGCGGCCTTTGGGTCGGTCAGGAATTGTCCGGCGGGAATGGGGCAAAGCGCCGGTTCCGCGGCGTCCGCGAAGCAGTGGCGCAATTGCCCCAGCAGCGCATCGTAGCCTTGCGCGGCCAATGCATCGAGTTGCGCGTTGAGTGTGGTGGTGGCGCGGCGCGACACCTCAGCGGCCAACGCCTCGACTTCCGGTTGTGCCGCGCCGAATGCCCCATTCAACATTTGATCGTAGAGATAGCGGCGCGACAATTCGGGCAGCAGCGACTGCAAGCGCATCTTCAGCGCGGCCTCGACGTCGGCGCGCAGCTGCGGATCGGTGCGCAGCAGGCCCCCGCGCACCTCCAGCCGCGTCTGTACCACGGCCCACGGAGTGGTCGCGGCGCGATCCAACGTATTTGCGGCCCGGCCTGGCAACAGCGCAGCCGCAATCCGCGCCGCACTCGCGTCGGACGCGCCGCGTGCCAGGCTGGCCGCGACCGATTGCGTCGCCAGCGCGGTCAGAAACGGCCGCACTTCGGCCAGTTGATAGGTGCGTCCCAGTTGCTCGGCCAGCTCGGGCGTCAGCACCGCCCCGGGGCCCGCACTGAGCCCGGACATATGGAACGCAACAATGAGAAAGAGCACACTGACTAACAGACTCCGCCGTATCACAAACGGTCCGTTCTCCCCCTGCACTTTATTTCAATGAATGTTCCCCGCCCTAAGGGGCGGGGCATCCACCTCCCTCTCCCTTTGGGGAGAGGGGTGGGTGAGGGGGAGAGCACCACGGCCATCGCTGGCTTGCAGCCTCCCCCTCACCCTGGCCCTCTCCCCAAAGGGAGAGGGAATAAAAAAGAAACGCGGCCTGCCGCGAGGAATTTCACCTGGAGAGTCAATTCGCCGCACACCACGCGGAACTCGCCGGCACACCCTTCGGGAACGGATACGCGACGCCGTTGTCGCTGTAGGTCCCGCTGAACGTGAAGGCCTGCGGCGCAACGGTTTGGCCGCCGATCTCCTTCGTCAGTTGGAACGCGATAGCATGCGGACTCCCGACCGCGATCACGGTCACCCCACCGACACCGGTCTGGCAAGCATAGGCCCCGTCCCACTGCTGTGTCGCGGCCGTCAATGTGACCGCGCCGCTGCACGTGACGACGCCCGTGATCCGCAACGGCCCCATGCACGGGTGTTGGTACGCGTAATTGCCGAAACTGTACGTGAGCGTGTCGTCGGCAAAGGTCAGGGCGTCGTCCGTGAGGTATTGCACGACGTGTTGCTGCACGTGCAACGTGCCGCCTGGCTGATTGCCGGTCGCGTGCCCGATCGCTTGGTAAGCGATGGTGAGCGTGACGCCGCCATCGGGTTGTTCCGTGGTGTTCAGTTGCCACGCCGCAGGCGCGTAGCCGGCTGCGGATTGCAGGGCGTGGCCGGTCAAGTCGTACAATGTGAGCCAACGCGCCGCGTATTCGCCGAACTTGACGATCCCCTTCGGCGGTGTGGACGGGACGGAGACCGGCCCTTGATCGACCAGCGAGACGGCAGTGGAGTCGGGGTCGTCCGGATCGAGGTCGACCACGGGCGGCGGGAGTTTGTCACCGGTTGGGGGGGGCGGCTGCTCAGCAGTGTCGTCGGTCGGTGGCGGATCCGTTGGATCGTTGTCGGCCGGCGGATCACTCGCACTAGTGTCGCTCGGCAGCGGCGCATCGGTCACGGTTGGGACCGGCCCTGTGGCAGGATCGACCGACAACGTCGGGGCGCCGGTACTCACCGGCGGCACCACCGGCGTGGCCGGATCGTTCATCGCCGGCGCCGGACTGACGCCGTCCCCGGTCTCGGACGCAGGCGCGGACTGGTTCGCCGCCACGAGCGGAAATTTCGGATTCGGCTGATAGGCAAACATCAGCTCGCCCCCGCAGCCGGCCGCTCCCAGTCCGAGCAGCCCTATCATTATATATATGCGCGAATATGGTCTCTGGTGTGCCCCCTGCATCGCCCACCTCCCTCCTCGTTGTGATGCATAGAAAGCAATGCGTGTGCCACGCACGGTCCGCGACGACCTGCACGCCAATTCAAGGAGTTGCGTGTCAGACGGAGTCGCCATAGCGTCCGAACACCGTCCGAATTCCGAACATGCGGATCGGTGCGGCGTATGCCCCTGCCCCATCCGAGTTATTCGCTGCGGCGAGGGGCTGAAGTTGCGTTCCGCAGCAAGCCCGTTGCTCCGTCTGGCTGCATGCCGTATAATTTCATCGCGCCATTGGAAACTTGGGGGACCGGGTGTCCGAGACCATCACGTATCGTTACCGCTTTCACTTCGACCAAGGCCGTCGGCTCGAATTTCCCGTCGTGCTCGATCGACAAACTTTGCAGGTTCAACTCCCCGCTCGTACGCAACTCCCGGCCTGGACCCGACTCGACTGCCATCAGTGTCCACACTGCCCATTGCGCCCCGAGACCACGCCGCACTGTCCGGCCGCCGTGAGCTTAATCGATGTGTTCGAGGCCTTCCAACGCGTCATTTCGTTCGAGACCGTCGCGGTCGAGGTCGTCAGTCAGGGGCGGGAATACCGCGCCAAGGTCTCGGTGCAAAAGGCGCTCAGTTCCCTGGTCGGCCTCCATATGGCCACGAGTGGCTGCCCGGTGATGGCCAAGTTGCGCCCGATGGCCGGATTCCATCTCCCGTTCGCCTCCACCGCCGAGACGGAGTACCGCGCGCTCTCCACCTATCTGCTCGCCCAATACTTAGTGGCGCAGCACGGAGGCACCCCGGATTGGGGGCTGCAAGGGCTGGTGCAACTCTATGACGATGTGCGGATCGTCAATCGGAGCTTCTGCGAGCGGCTCACGACGATGGTCGTGGAGGACGCGAACTTGAATGCGGTCGTCAATCTGAACGTCTTCGCCGATTCGATCAACTTCTCGATCAACAATAACTTTCTGACTCAACTCGAAGGCTTCTTCCGCGCCTATCTGCCGCCGGATGGCAGTGGCTAGGGGCTGGTGGCCCGTGGTCCGATCCTAGCCCCCCTTTCCCCCCTTGCCCCAGGTCCCTCCTTTAGATAGGACCCTCACCCTCCGCCTCAGGCGGAACCCTCTCCCCGTCGGGGCGAGGGGAAATGTCTCCCTCTCCCTTTGGGGAGAGGGCTGGGTGAGGGGGAGCGCAGCAAGCGAAGTCAGGTCGACTCGGACCCTCACCCCCCGCCTGCGGCGGGACCCTCTCCCCGTCGGGGCGAGGGATAGCTAAGGAAGTCAGGTCTACTCAAGCAACTTTTCCGGAGCGCTGCCGATAAACAAGCAAAGGGAGTCAGACTATGATTCGACCATTAGGCCATCGGACGCTGTTATCGGCTGCTGCGCCGCGGGGGGTACGCGCGTATCGGGTACAGCGGCTGGTCCCACTGCACGACGCCGCGGAGGCCGTTCAGGTCCTCGCCGAGCTCGGGATGGGGAAACACTACGCAGCAGTTGGGGGGCGGGATTCAAGCGTCGTTACGCTGAATAGACGGCACGACGAAGGACAGGTCCTCCACGACCTCAGTGAAGCGGCTGTCGGCTTTGTCGAGGATCCTGCAGCATACGGTTACAACTTGAGCGGCAACGGCGACACGTACTTGCGGTCCGTATTGACCGCAGCCGGACCGGACGCGGCGTTACAGCACAGTGCATGGAACGACTTTTACCTCGGCGTGATTCCGCTGGATGCAGTCGCGGCCTCGGGCGGGTACGCATTCGCGCTCGACATCGAGCGACTCCCAGCCACCACGGCTGGCAGCTCCGCGTTCTCCGCCGCCGGGCTGGCCGCAGCGCTGGAGCGACGGCCGGGACTGATCGGCGTGGAATTTGAAGTGCCGGTCGATCGGGATGAGGCCGGCGACACGGTGGGCATGCTGGACCTGATGGCACTCTGTGGCCGACTCAATCAGCCGCTCGATCTGGGATGTTTCGACTGTGGCGCCGCGCTGGAACAGATCGTCGATGCGACACAGGCCGTGCCATTCAATGTCCGCGGCGTGCGGACCGAAGCCGGAGCTGACACCCCAACCTGGCGCGGCGTGGAACTGCTGCTCGGACTGGACGGGCGACCGGCGTTTTCGCGACGCCGAGGACAACAACTGGTCGCGGATGCGTGGCAGCGACGAGGATCGCAGTACGTCTGGGTCCCCTCTTCCCCTCCGACGGGCACGGAGGGGATCGACCCATCCGATGCTCCGGCGCTGGTCGTGGCGCTCCGCGCACCAAACGACGCGCCGATCTTCGATGCATTCGCGCAAGACGATGTCGAGGCCATTGCCGCGCGGCTGCAGGCGGCACTCGGGACGACCGCAACACCAGAGGTACTGACATGACAATCAGCCCCCCCACTCTCGGTCTCCCGGGACTTCCCAGACACCTCACACGACCGCGCGGTATTCCAACAGCAACCTCCGGTATACCCCCAACCACCGCTTCGCGGCCGTTCGAGCGGATCGGCACCGGCCTTGTCCGCCGACGGGCGATGATCACGCCGTCCGACGTCAGCGCCGCGCTGGCCGCAGGGCGCGCCAGTCGAGGGCTTCCGGCACGACTGAGCGGCGCCGATGGGACGGGACATATTGATGTCAGCGGCGTGGCGGGGAGTGCGCGCGGGACCAGCGGGCTGGGCACTGCGGGCGCGGCCACCATTGATCACACCGCTCCGGAAGCAACACCGTCCGAGGTCATGGCATTCAGCGCATTTCTACTCCGCGTGGTCGACAGCAACGAGCATGCAGCGATCCGCGCCTCAGCCACAGCCCTCGACGAACTCGGCGAGGGATTATGGCGCCGCGTCCACAATGACACGGCATTGCATGCGCGACTCTTTGCAGGAACGGCTACGGACGCGGATCGCGGTCAACTCGCCACTTGGACGCGGGAAATTGTGACGGCCGCGTCCGACGCCGCACTCGGCGCGTCCATTATCGGCTTCATGGCGACGACGTATGCGAAATATGTGCTGACCACATTTGCCGGCTATGTGCAGTTTCGCACGACATCGGAAAAACTGCATGCCACGGAAACAACGCTGCGCGCGCAAGTCGCCGCGCGCGAGGCGGCGGAAGCGGCGCGCGCAGCGGCAGAGGCACGGGCCGATGCACGCCCGCCACTCGATCCGGTCGCCGCAGCACTGTTGGGTCCAGCGGCACAATTGTTGGAAGCGATGACGGCGACAACACCGATTTTGGTGGGCGGCGTTTCGCGCGATGCGGTAATCCCCGATGTGTTGACGATGCGAGCCGCCTCCGAGAGTCCGGCGATGGCGGCCGTGCTGCAAGGCTTGTTAGACGTTGCACCAGTACTCCGCGCGTTCGTGGAGGCCGCTACGCAGGCTGAGGGAACACCGATCCCAGCTCCAGTCCCCGTTGCGGGAATAGAAGCCCCGAGCACAGCAGTTGTGGCGGCAGAGGCGGAGGTTGAGGCTGAGACAGGAGCCACAGCGGATGGCGAAACGGAAGCGCCGGCCGCGGTCACTGTCGCCGCGCCGGAAGTGGCGCATGAGGCGGATGACGCCAGACAAGCAACAGAGGCAGCCTGGTGGTGGACGCAGCAACAGGAGCGACGTCGGAGAACCCTGGAAGACGAAGAAGCGACACGTCGGACAGATGACGATGCCGCAGCAGAGACAGGGGATGCCCTCGAAGTCGGGCCGGACGAGATCCAAGCCGGACGGCCACAAGAACCGGCTGCACCCCCAGCGACAGTCACCAACCAGGCAATCTCACCGGTCACGGATGCGGAACGGGAAGCACTGCTCAAGCGACTCAACGTACCCCTAGCGGCAGTCGATCAGGAGGTCACAAGATATCTGGAAACATACGGTCCCCGTGGCGCGGAGCAGGCCGCGATCGAGGCGGCGATCTGGGCTGAGTGGCAAAAATTGAAACCAGGGCGCAGCTGGCGAACGGCCAGTGTAGCGATCCAACAGGCGTTGGAGCGGCAGTTTCCGCTGGGCGTGTAACGGGGTTGAAGGACGCGGCGAGTTGACGTAGAGGGCGGTCATTGTTGTCATTTTGAGCCGCAGGCGAAGAATCCAGTGGTGCAGTAATAACTAGATCCGTCGCTCCGCGCAGGATGACGGGAGGCAGGCAGATTATGTCACCAGTACAAAGACGCCCGGGGGCAGCAACCCCTCTAATGACGAACTGTCGAACGGCGCTGCATAACCACAATAGACGCGTTTTTCCGGGACGACCATCGCCGGCCGCCGCGCTGCATCACCTCAAGCAGGAAGGTCCAAACGCCCTAGTCGTTTTTGGGCGTTCGGGGATGGCACGCGACGCATTGGACGCCTTTCATACCGAATTGCGAGTCCAAGAAGCCTATGGCCCCCATGCAACGGCATTAGTCGGCGTGTATCGCGAGCTCACCAGGAGACCAAGGGCAGAACTCACTTTCGAAGCGCTCCGGCCCTATACCGACGCGCTGCTCGCCGCGCTCGAAGAAACGACCGCGCCGCATGTCGCCACGCCGACCGCGATGCGCGCGTTTCTGCCGCCGGCCACGCTCGAGGTCGAAGGCCGTGTGACCGGCGAAGCGGTATTGCAAGGCGGCCTGGCCGCCGGCTCCGAACCAGTCACGAGTCACGAGTCACCAGCCACCCCTTCCCCGCCTCCAGCCTCATTCGATATTTCCATCGAAGGCGTCCCAATGACGGACCTGGTGCCGTTCCAACCGCCAGCGGCCGCGCCGGAAGTCCCACCGTTTGACATCACGATCGCCGGCGAGAAGCCGACAGACGCAGTGACTGTAGAAGCGCTACTACCAGGCGTGACGCGACTCTATCGCCGCTTAGCCACGCCGGAGGCGGTGACGCCGATTGAGTGCGCCACCGCACGGAACCGAGTGGCCGATCAACTCACGTTTCTCGGCGCGCGGAAAATGCATCCCCTCGCCCCAGCAGAAATCTCGGCGCTGCGTGCGTTGGTGGACATGCTGCTCACGGACGTCAACGGCGCGAGTGGCGGAGTCCAAGGCGTGGGAGCGATTTCCGCCACCGATCGATTCGCGATCATCTGCGCGCTCGCGCAGGGGATCGCGTCGGCACAAGATTGGCTCGTTGCCAATAGCACGCGAGCCGGAATGGTGGGGCACGGATTCGTGCTGCAAGGAGACGACGCAGCAGAGGTGTCCTTCCTCCCCCGCGACGTGAACACGGCGCTCCGTAACATGACCACAACCGTGGCCGGACTCACGACCGTCACGTTCACGATTCCAGCCACGGGATTAGACACCGCGCCGGAACGCATCGACCTTGAAATGGACGACGACACGCGCCGCTGGATCGCCGCGATCCTGACGGAGACGATCGACGGACGGATGCAGGGCGTGCCACGCGCGCTGCGGACCGGCCTGGTGGCGCGGCTCGCCAAAGGCCCCAACTTCGCCCGCGAATATGTCATCGCGGTGTTGCGCGCCAATTTCATCGAGTCCCGGATCCTCGATCCGGAAGAGGTCGCGCTGCCAATGCCGCGCGCGGTGCCGCTCCGCGTCGTCGACGAAACGCCGGAGCGCCCCGCGCTCCCCGGCACGCGGGTCAGTGCGTACACCGGCACCGCGGACAGCGCGGAAGACGCCTGGACCCGACTTGACACCGCGTGGAAGGAGCTCGGGGCCGCCCGCATGATGCGTCCCGATCTCTGGAATGAATTAGCCGGCGATACGCAACTGGCTGGAACTTTCGGGACCTCGTACGCCACCGTCATGATCGACGGCGAGGCATTCGCCCGTACACCGGTCGATGGACTGGGGCGACTGCAACAGCAGGTCTCGGAGCTTTTGAGTGCCCATGGGGCGCTGGATGAACAAAAAGCCCTGAATCGCTGGCTCCGCAATGCGATCGCGGAGGGGGTCTTCCCCGCGATGTCAAGGCAGTATTTGCGGGAACAAGGACATGCAGTCAGTACCGTCATGCAAAGCTTGCAGCTGGCATTGGAACGGGTGCGGGAACGCAGCGAAGGGACCGCACTCGATTCGCGCGGCGTGCCGTATCCGCCACTGCCGGCCGTGTCCAAAGAACAGATCGCCACGGCGCAAGCACTGGTCGACGGGACGATTACGCGGCTGCGGGAACTGGGCGGCACGGAGATGGCCGGCAAGTTGGAAATATTCTTCGCCGATCTCCAAGACGAGTCGGGCATCTTCGTCCACCTCGTGACAACGCAACGGGTCGCGCTCACGCAGCGCGTCTATTCGGTCTTGGGGGGCCAATCGCCGCAGACATTACGACGACTCTTTGCGGTCTACTGCGATCAAGTCCGGGCGCGGATCGAATATCTAATCGCGATCTTTGCCGGAACCGCCCAAGCGTTGGGCGATGGGAGCACCGCATCACACGTCCTTCCGGCACTCCATAGTCTCCCGAGCATCGCGCAACTCGAGCGGCAGTACCCGCTGAGCGGGCCGACACCGACGGACTCTTTTCAGACATTAGTCCTGCGCGCGGGATTGCCGGCCGCAGGCATGGCCGTCTTCGGCTTTTTACCGGAAGACGATCCGGCTGGTTGGTATCAACAGCAGACCTCAGCCGCGAATAAACGTCGGATGGATGAGCGCGCGTTCGCGCAGAAGTTACTGGAAGCGCACGTCGATCTGCGCAATCGATTCGATAGGATAGTTGCAGAACGACGGGCTGCGGAGGCGCAACGGATTGAAGCGGCGCGGAGACGGGGACAAAATCCGCCACCGATGGCCCCAGAGTTTGGGCAGCTCAGCGCCGCGGAAATAACCCAATTGGAACGGCAAGCAGACGGAGTCGAAAATTATTGGCGTGGACAGTTCGGCATGACCACAAGACAGCTCCCCGCCTCGGCCCTAACGAGTGAGCGTGCAGATCAGAGCACCGAAGCGAGCCAATAACCTGCCCGGGGGGGCAACGATGCCGCGAGATCGCTATGAAGCTGGGGGGCACACAAGGCATAACGGGCAAATTCCCGAGCCCACGTCCAGCACTGCGGGGACCGGTACGCAACGACCTCGGGCATCCTCCGGCCATCCCACTTGAATCTTCCCAAGTAAAATTCTTCACGGCTCGCCGCGCTTTTTTTATTCCCTCTCCCTTTGGGGAGAGGGCTAGGGTGAGGGGGAGGATTCTAGACCGTGCTACTCCTGGTGGTCTCCCCCTCACCCAACCCTCTCCCCAAAGGGAGAGGGAGGTGGATGCCCCGTCCCTTGGGGCGGGGTGCGTTCAGTGTGCAACATCCCGACGAAATGGTCCCGGCGACGGGGCACGTAGCACGTTTATCGGTAGTCCTTCTTCCAAACTCTCAACAGCGGATACGCGGCTGACGCCTGCGCAGGCGAGGGCCGCGCGACAACCCCTGATCGAGGACCTCGCCGCGCGCCGCGTGCCGGGCTGGCTGGATCCCGCCATGACCGCGTGCGGATTTTCGACCGCCGATCGCGCCACGGTATGTGACCTGATCACGCGGCGGGGCGTCATCACGAGCTTGGAACGCGATGCGTCCGTCCCACGCGGCACGGCGCGGCTGGCGCACGCCGAGAACGCATATGCCGCGCAGCCACCGTTGCACTTCACGTGGCGACTGCGCGCCTCCACTTACGACGCGCTCACACCGGAACAACTCGGACTGCTGACCGCGAAGGCCATTCTGCTCACCACGCTCGGCGTGCAAGCGCACGCCGCATCCAGCTGGCCCGAGGTGTTCATGGCGTTGCCGGTGTCGGGGCCGGACGCGATCGTCCACTTTTGGATGCCGTATGGGGGCGCCGACGCGGCGTTCATGAAAGAGCGATGGCCGACCGAGCCACGGCTGATCGGAAGCTGGGACGCGGCGTGGATCGCGGAGACGCGCGTCGGATTGGAACGACTCGTGGCACTCGGGTGTTGGTTGCGTCAAGCCGCTGCCGAGCCAGGCAGCAACGCTGCGGCGCCGGACTGGCTGCCGCCGGGGCTACGCACCAATCACGCCCGCGCGCTGTTCACACCACTCACGATCCTCGGCACTACGACCAGCGCAGTGCTGTTGCATCGGCGTCCGAAGGACGCACCGGCAGCTGCGGCCGGTGTCGAAATCGAATCACCGACGGAATCCGCGGCACCGCAGTCCGGGCAACCGCCAACCACGCGGATCGATCCGGTGAACACCCATGTGTTCATCCCGGAGCAGCAGGCCGCCGCACGCGGGCGCGCCGAGACGCTGTTCCCCGCTGAGGCGTTCGGACGCCACGCCGCGCTCTGGCCACGCACCTGCGCGCTGCTCCGGCTGCTCGATCGGTGGGAGCAGAACAACGGGGCTGCCCAGGCCAGGATCGACATCGTCCCGGGCGACGACACCGCGCGCCCCGCAGCGCAGCTGCTCGGGCAAGCGCTCCGCGCGATGCTGCAGCGCAACCAAGCCGGTCCCACGGAAATGGGAAACACCTTCCAGAGCTGGATCGGCGCGCATCGCCGCGTCTTCGTGGAATACGTCCCGGCCCACGGCGAAGTGGCGCCCGAAGCGACGCTGTTGGTGGCCCCCGACACGTTGCTGTGCCTGGTCTATGCAGATCCGGCGACGCGTCCGGAGGCGATGGCGCAACTGTTCGGGCCGCTGCTGCTGACCGCGTCGCGGCTGCCGGAGGCGCAGGGCGTGCGCGTTTGGCTCGACCGCACGTTGCAAGTCGAGGCCGCGCGGGATTGCACGGCGACCGCGACGCAGGCGTGGGAGACATACATCGGGGCCACGACCGCTGCGGCCACGCAGACGACCTCGGGACCACGCCGCGGCCATGGCGCGCTGGAATTCGATCCGAAGAAAAATCCGCATTACCTGAAGGCAACAGCAGCAAAACGGGTGGCGTACGAGGCGGCGTTGAAATGGCTCCGAGCCCACACACAGGCGCTGGGCGATGCCAATGTGCCGCGACCGGACGATTCACGCGCCACGGTCATGAAAAAACGCTTCGCGGTCATGCGTCGATTTCACGATGCGGCGCGGCCGGACGTGGCTCAGGCGCTGCAAGAAAATCCCGATATCACGAACGCGCTGTTAGTAATTCACTGGCAAGCGATCCTGGCGATCTATCCGTCCCCAAAGAGGGGGACGGTATGAAAATTCCACCCATACTCAATACGAATGGAATGCCCAGGCCTGCCTCCCCCTCACCCTGCCCTCTCCCCAAAGGGAGAGGGGGCGTTAGTGCATTCCATTGGGGGCGTGGGGGGATGGGGCAGGCGGCGTATGCCTCCGGGAAACGGCGTGGGGAAGGGCGATTCAGTGTCGCCTTGTTCAGAAGTGGGGAAGTGAATCCGTTCTGGGACTCGCCACAGACGGTCCTCATTCCGCAGCCACGGGCGACACCGCGCGCCCGCAGCGCGGTGATCGACCGGAGTCCGGCGGCGGAGCGCGCCGTGAGCGCGTATCTGCTGCCGCTGTTGGCTGAGGCCGTTACGCTCTGCACGCCTGACCTGTCACGGGACTTTCCTGGCACGGCGCACTTCCGTCGCGACTTCGAGACGCTGCGCGCGTGTTTCAGTGGCCCGGCGCCGTATGCCGTGGAGCTGACGGCGCGGGCAGTGTCCACAACCACGCACAGTCTCCGCATCGAGCACGTGGCGATCGACGCCGGCGCGCGAACCGTGCGGGTCGCCATCACGGTAGACGCGCGGGAAATGCCGCCGCTGGAAGAAAAACGCGGCCATCCGATGGCGTTGTGGCGTTCGTTGCGTCCCGGACATCTGCTGTATCTGCTGTGGGCCGCGCTCCACTTCGGGGCGGGGTCGCCGGAGACGGCGGTCCGCTTGGCGGACCTCACCGGACCGCCGCGCCGCACAAGCTATACGACCGGCGCATTGCTGCAACGGTGCGGTCGGCTGGGGTCCACCACGACCGAATTGGCGGGGCCTTCCCCACTCGCGGAGCTCCAAACCGCATTGCTGGAAGGCACGATACCGCGAGAACTGCCAAGCGTAATGCAGGCCGCAGGCTACACGGCACCGGACATTGCCACGGTACGCCGCTGCATTGCCGCACAACCGATCGAGTTCTACGTCGAACTCGCCGACGACGACGCCATACAGCCGCGCGGGGAATTGAGCGCGACACTGCTGGCCGCGCACCGGATCGGCGTGAACAACGACCGACTCTTGATCCATTGGCGCGTGGGCATTGAACTCGCCGGGATGGTGGAACGCCACCATCTGCTGCTGCTGGTGGCACGCGGACTGCTCCTCTACGCATTGCGGGGAGACGGCGCAGCGGGATTCGACCAGTGGCCGGAACGGCAGATCGCAAATATCAATCGGCTCGAATTTTCCGGCGCGGTCCGCGTAGCCCAGTTGGACACGACCAGCACCCTGCCAACCGGCCCCTGGTCCGCCGCGTGGCTCAAGGCCGCAGAACAATGGTGGCGGGTGTTGCACGCGGCATACGAACGGCAACAGACCCGCGATCCGGGGCTTCCTGCGACCACCGCGAGCGAATGCCTGCACGAGGCGATCGCCGCACTGCCTGCGGCGGAACGCGCGGCGCTCGGCATCCCGGCCCCGTGGCTCCATCCGCTGGCCCTCACCGCGTTGGAGCCGCTGGTCGCGCTCGGCCGAGTACCGAACGTCGTACTGCACCACCCGACTGCAGCACGCAGCGGTGCGTCTGGGCATCGACCGAACGATGGCCCGATCACGCGGGTGCATGGAGATGGCGCCAACCGGATGCACGTGACACTCGCGGCCACGGCGAAAGGCCACACGCCACCGCTGTCGCCGCTCACGCTTTGGGCCGAGGTCGCCGCTCAACACGGCAGCAACGCAAGCACCGGCGCGCGACTGGTTGCGCTGCAACGTCAATGGGCACGCGCGGCCGAGCCGTTGCCGGAAAAATTTGACATTCAAGGAGACGTCCAGCACGGCGTGGGCGCATCGGTCACTCGCGTGCTGCAACTGCTGCATGCCGAGGCGGCGCGGAACGCCGCCACACCGGCCGGCGCCGCATTCCTGGCGTGGTGCGGAAACACGCGGCGTTTCGCGATCACGCGACTCGCGCAGCCGTCCGCACTCGGCACCCACACGACACTCCTGCCCGCCCCGGGCGCCACGTACTTGTTGCTAAACCACGCTGCGCCGCTGACCGACCCCGATTGGATCTGGCTGCTGCTGGCCGCCTCGCTGGCCACGGGACCGATCACCGTCGCGCGGCCACAGGGCGAATGGCGTGTCACTGCCGGCGACTCCGGTCTGACCGCGCGGATCGCCGCGATCTTGGCGCAGTGGCGCGGGTCGCGGAAGACGGCGCGCTCCCCAACCTCAACCTTCCAGCCGACCGCGAATCCGCATTACCGCGCGGCGGAGCGCGACACGAAATCGGCATACGCGGCGGCGCTGGAGTGGTTTCGCGCGCATGCCGACGGGATCGACGCGGCGTTACTGCCCGCCGCCTGCGACGATCGGACCACGGTTCGCAGCAAGCGCGCGGCGTTCCTGTTGCGATACCACCCGGATCAGCTGGGCGGTGACGCCCCGCCATTCTCTGTCGGCGAGGCGATCGAGCACTGGGAGGCGATCTTCAGGATCTATCCTCCCAAAGAGAAAGGGGCGACATGAAGCTCCCGCCCCTATCGGAATCCTCCCCCTCACCCCGCCCTCTCCCCAAAGGGAGAGGGGGGCGGATCGGGCGCGCGACCGTTGGAGCATCCGCTTCCATCTCCGTAGCAGCGCCCGGCGTCACGCGGGCTCGCGCAAAAAAATCATCCCTCGCCGTCGATCCGTTGCGACTGGCGGCATTGGACCCCGCTGGCTATGTTGCCCCACTCCCCATGACCAGCAGTCCCGGCACCTTCGCCTGCACTGCGGCCAGCCCCGGATGGCTGTATCGGCTGCGGTTGGCCCAAGCCGTCGCGCTGCTCCCCGCAGCGATTGCCGCGCTGGTCGATCTACCGGACGTGGCAAGACACTTTATTCAGTTACAGCGCCTTCTCACCGCACAGCGCAAGGCCGGCACACCGCTCCGCCTCGATTACCACGATCATGGTCTCGACAGCGCGGATCGCGGGCTGCGGTGGCACGCGACCGTCAGCGTCACGCAGGAGACAACGCCGACGCACATTCAATATCGACTGCAGATCACGCGCGCCGCGAAGACCGCCGCCCCGCCGCTCACGCCGGGGGATCTGCTGTTCCTCTGGTGGCTCGCCACCCACAGCGCCGCGACCGACGAGGCCGTGCTGCGCGACACGGACTTCAGCGCGCCGTCATGCGACGCAGCGACTGTGGAAGTCTTCCGTCGCCTCCACGACCTCGGCGCGCCCACACGGCTCGGCGCCGGCGAGACCGCAGCGGAGCGGACGGCGGCCGTAAACGAGTTAGCGGCGCAATCCGTCCCCTCGGGCTTTGCGGCGATTTGGGAACGGGCCGGCTACGACGCCGGCGCGCGCCGCGCACTCACGCAAGCGATCACGCAGTACGGGATCCGCTGCCGCTTTCAACCGCTCGACACCGCGCTGGCCGCGGAACTCCCGCCGACCACCGTCGATTGTGTAAGGGTGTTGGGCCCGGTGCCTTCGCGGCCAAATTACGTCGTCACCTGGGCGCTCCATCCCGCACTCGGGGACTCGCTGACCCGCACCGAGCTCGCACTGTTGGTGGCACAGGCGCTGCCACTCCATACCGTCGGCCTCACACAGCGCGCGCCGGACGGATGGATTGAACACCGCGTCGAGTTGGCCATGGCGACCGATTTGCTCCCCCCCCACATGCTCCGAATCGACACCGACGGCCACGTGGTCGCCACCGGTAAATGGCCGGGGACGTGGCAGCAAGTACTGGCGCACGCATACAGCTGGTTCGCCCGACTCTGGGCCGAAGTGCGCCATCCGGCGATCCTTCAGAATCAGCGGTCCGACATGTCCAGTGCACATTTCGGCCCGGTCCTGCAGGCGCTACCGGCCTCCGTCACCCAGGGGGACATGGTGCGACGCTTTTGGCACCCGCTGCTCGACACCGCCCCCACCGGCATCACGATCCATCGCGTCGCGCCGTCGGCCGCGGACCGCGTCCCGGGCGGAGATCGCGTCTTCGGGTCGCGTGCCGTCCGGATCGCGCGCACGCCTGGGCAGCTGCACGTCTATCTCCCACGAGACACAGAGGTCACTACGTGGACGCCGTTCGAATGGCTGGGCCTCTATCCAGGTCCCCAGAGCCCAGGATTCCATATGTCCGGCGTACACGCCCCATTCGACGCGAATCTGCTCGCGCTGCTCCGGCTGCTGTACGACGACGCCCACGCCGCGCGCCTCCCATCCACCCCGCCCGGCAAGCCACTGCGCGTCGACTTGGTCGGCACCGCCGCGCGGACGTTGGGGCCCGGGTTGCTGGAGGGACTCGCCACATTGCAGGCCCAACTCGCCGCGCGCGATTCGGCAAAACTGCCTCATTTCATCCAGTGGCTCGCCACGCATCCGCAATTTCGGATCGAGGCGGCGCCGACCAGCCAGCGCGGCCCGATCATCACCGCCTTCCCGGCGGAGGGCCGGGTGCTCATCCTCGTTGAGAACGACCGACCCCCCAATGTACAGGCATGGTCCCTGTTGATCGCCGCGATGGCGTACGCGCTATCGTCTCAACCCGCGATCCGCGTCGCCTGTTATGAAAGTTGGCCGCATCTCGAAGGAGCACCCCCCGAACTGATCATGGAGGAATTGCTCGCATGGTGGCAGCGCCTGACGGACGACGGCACTACGCGGCGGAGTGGGCTGTCGCGCGGCCCGATGAACGATCCCACACTCTGCCCCGCGTGGTCCCGACTCACAGCGGAGGGACGGCGGGCCTACCAAGCGGCGCTGCAGTGGTTCGCCACGCACCGTAGCCAAGTCCCAACCGGCCTCTGGCCGCACCCGGTCGAAACGGCGGCACTCACAGATGAGAAATTTGACACGTTCGTGCGCCAGTTTCACGACCACGCCGGCCGCGGCCTCCCGGCCCCGCCGTTTCCATATCCGGAGGCGCTGGCGCATTATAAAGTGATCCGAGCGGTCCACCGGAAAGGGGCGGTGGCATGAAATTCGGACCGCCGAAATTTCCCTCGGGGGCGCGACTTACAAGCAACCCTGCTTTGTTGAAAGGGAGAAGAAAATCCATTCCGGATGGGGCCATCCCCGGACGTCTCCCCCTCACCCCGCCCCTCTCCCCAACGGGGAGAGGGGGTGAATCGACCCAGCCGTTGCATCACGACCGGCTCACTGCCTATTTCGGAACGGACCGCAAATGGCCTCCGACAGGGGTCTTCCGGGAGCGTACAATTTCCGGCACAGTTCCCAGTGGGCTCCAGCCTCCAGCGGCGACGGAGCCTGCGCTGGAGACTGCCGCATCGCCACCACCGCGGCGACTACTCGTCACGGGTGTCACCGACGCAGACCAGGCGCGCTTTCTCCAAGTGGCGCCCTGGATATCCGCCGCATTCGCGCTGCTCGACGCACCGGAGCTGGCCGCGTTCCGCGATCATCCGTATCTGACGCGGCTGCGCAGCGCGGTGCGCGAGGGAAGATTCACGCAACTGCTGCTCGACGTGCAGCAGACGGCCTTCGCGGCGCCGTCGCTGATTGTCGCACCGTTGCGTCAGCATCATACGCGCGGCCAACTCTCGCGGGACCAATTCGTCTGCACATTCGAGTGCCCGCGCCCTATTCGTCCGCAACTCGCGGCCACTACCCGCGTCGGGATCTTCCTGTTCGCCATCGCGTGGGCATATTTCCATTGCGGCGCCACGGAACGCTGTACGCTGCCGCTCGACCCGACTGCTCCGCTGGACCTCCAACACTACGACTGCACACTCTTCGCCACATGTGCCACACTCGGGCCCACGCTTGCCGCCGTCTCGGCACTCTACACGCCCGCATCCGCGCGTTCGTTGCCGCCCGACACGATCCAACCGTTGGGCGGCGACCCGGCACTGTACGCCGCGCTGGCCCCGCGGCTCGCCGCGGCGCTCACGCTGTTGACCGACGAGATCGGCGTCCATTTCGCGAATGAATCCCAACACCGCCATCTCGCTGCGCTGATGCGCAACTGCATCACACCGCAGTTCCGCCTCGCGCTCACACTCCACGCCCGGAAACAACACGACTTGATCCACTGTCGCACCTGGCAGCTGGACCGCGCCACACAGACGCTCTATCTCCACGCGACCTGTCATCTGGACACCGCGGGTTTTCTGGATCGGCTCAGCGCCGGGGATCTGCTGTATTTCCTCTGGAGCTGCGAGGCCTATGCCAGCAGCGGCGGCCGGCATATCGAGGCCGCACTCACGATCAGCGACGACCAGATCCTCCTGCCAACGCCGACGAACCAAGGCAATCTCACGCTGTTCCGCGCGCTGCACCCATTGACCGCGCCCGATTGCCACGCCGCCGTCGGCGCTGTAACGCTCCGCATCCGCTCCCCTCTCCCTTTGGGGAGAGGGCTGGGTGAGGGGGAGTTGGGAGAGGAGGAGACGAATCCCACGACCGAAACGGCTGCGGAACCGTTCACGATCCAAGGCCCACCGCAACTGGTGCAGATGCTCCGTCCTTGGATCATCCGCGGCCTTGGGGCCTTTGACGACGCCGTCGCCGCCCATTTCAACGCGCACGGCCGGAGCAAGACATACGGCCGCCTGGAGCAACTCCTTCGCTACGAGCAGTATCAACTCGATATCACGGTGATCCCACGCCCCGAAAAAGACGGGGAATTGCTGCACGTCCAGCCGGCTGTCATTAATCCGGCACGCCGCCGGATCGGCCTGACGCTGGAACTCCCGCAGCGCAGCAACCAATCACGAGAGCGATTCTGGCAGCACACCTCACGGCGCGCATTGCTGTTCTTCCTCGCCGAGGCCATCGCGACAAAACGCCAGACGCAGCATTGGGAATACGATCCTCGACGGCATATCTTCCTCGCGGACTCCCCACTGTTGCGCGCGCTGCTCGGCCAGGCATCCGCGTCGAGCGCCGCACCTGCAACACCACGCTACGCGCATGTCCAATACGGCGGCGGCGACGCGAGTGCGTATCAACGCCTCGCCCCGTTGCTCGACCGCGCCATCGCGCTGATGCGGACGCCCGGATTCGACAACTTTTTCCCCGACTATCACCGTGGCAACTTTGCGATCTCCTCCTTTGCCCAACTGCGCGACGCCGTGGCCCGCAGCGGAGTCGTGCAGCTCAGCGTCGAGACCAAACGCGGCGGCCACACCCCCACTGACCGCCGCACCGTCTGCAAATGCGATCGCCTCGACTTCGATCGCACAACACCGGGAATAACGTGTACGTTCTTCCTCGACCCGAACCTCTCCGCCGACGACTGGAAGCGCTTTACCCCGGCCCACCTGTTGTTCTCGCTCTGGGCCACGTATCACCGGCGGCGGGCGTGGAGTGGGATGGAAATCCGGCATGGCGTCGTGGCACTCAGTTCCAACACCCGCGAAGAGGGCTTCGATGCGGCCAAGGTCGCCTTCGTCCGACTCAGCCGCGTCACAGCAACGCCCGCCGTCGACGACGACGCCGCCATCCCAGACACGGACCCCACCGCGATGACAACAGCCGAGCCCGCAACCACCACGACGGTCGTCTCGCCGGAACGCGTCCGACTGCTCGAAGCGGTCGGATTCGAGCGCTCCCAACTCCCCTATTGGCCCGAACTCGCCCTCGGCGCGGACGCCACCCCTTGCGTCGCAAGCTTCGCGCCGGGCGAACGCCCGCGCCATATCGGAACGGGCTGGACATCCGACTTGCTCGAACACGCGGCGCGCCTCGTGAACTGGCTGACGTTGTTCGATGCCCATCTTAAACTCGGAGAGTTCTCTCCCGAGTCCCGCACCGTGGAAGTCACGAAAGCCGCACAAAAAAACCCGGCACTCGCGGCCGCGATCGCCGCGCTCGGCAGCGCCACACTCCCGGATGCCGTACTGCCACGGCCGTTTCAACATCCGGTATTGTTATCGCTACTCGGCTTCCGACAACGCGCCTTCCCTCCAGGGAGCCGACTCATCCTCCATTGGCTCCCAGGAGAACGCCCGCAGTCCGGCATGCACCCAACCGCCGACAAGGCACTGACGACGCTGACGGCCGGCGATCGCCGCAGCAGTCCACCGACGTATCACCTCTACGCGTATCCCCCAGACCCGAGCGCAGCGCTCACGGCGACCGCATTCCAACTGACACCCCAGCAATTACCGCAGCTCCTGCTGGAACGCGTGATCGGCGGTCGGCAACGGGCCGCCCCGTTGCTGGACCGCTTGGCCCAAGACCTCTTCCATTTGGCAACTGCGTACCGCGCCGCCCCAGCCACGCGGCCACAATCCCATATCGACGGCAACGCCGCGGCCGAGCACGGCGCGAACTTACGCGCCGCATTGCTCGGCAGCCATCGCACGATCGCGCAGGGCGCGACGAACGATGCAGCTCCCGCGATGATGTCGTGGATCGCCACGCCACGGCTGTACCACATCGAACGAGCCGGCACGCGGCGCAGCGGAGATGATTGGCTTGTCGCCTGTGCCACCGAGCGCGGTCTCTTTATCCTGTTACAGGGGCGCCGGAACGTGACGACCGCGGAGTGGGCGCGGCTGCTGCTTGCGGTGCACCGCACACCCGCTGCGCGTCTGGAATGGGATACCGGCGGCGACATGAGTGTGAAAGACGCGAATGGGGCCGTCATCACAACGGAGGTCCACGACCAATACACCCGCCTCGGCCTCGAGGCCGCGTTCGTCCCCCGCGCGGCCAATGGCACGCGTCCGAGCCAACCCCCGGCCTCCAGCCCCCAGCCACCCTCAGCGCTCACAGCCACCGCCAATCCGCACTTCCGCGCCTGCCGCGACCGCGCGCTACGCGACGCATACCAAGCCGCACTCCGTTGGTTCGCGCTCCATCAAGCCAAGGTCGGACGCGACTACCGCCCACACCCGACCGACACGCGTGAAGAGGCCGCGCGGAAACGCAGCCAATTCCTGCACCGCTGGCACGACGCGGAAGGCCGCGCCGGCACCGAGCGCCCACCGTTCGACTACAACACCGCGCTCGCCCACTGGCAGACCGTGATGGCGATCTACGACACCCCCCTCCCCTGAAATCATCGCAGCGGGGACAGGTACCTTGCGATTCAATGTTTCCGCACATCGCAAGGTACCTGTCCCCGCTGCGATGAACTTATGAGGTCGAGTAGCGGATGAGCGCTTGACCCTGCCGGTGTGACCCGGTACATCCGCAGCCATCAACCGGGATTGGGGGACTCCGCATGAAATCATCTACACGTCGTTGGATCGTTGCGCTCGTTGTGCTCGCCGCACTGGCTGGCGCGCGCAGTGCTCCCGCCGCACCGATCGATCCGCAAGCCATCCCGGAGGCACTCCGCTCCTGGATCCCGTGGGTGCTGCACGAACGCACCGAACCGCACTGCCCGTTCTTGCATGGCGACCGCGACACCCATCGCTGTGCGTGGGCCGGCCCGCTGCATCTCACGCTCACCGCGCACGGCGGCAGTTTCAGCCAAACCTGGACCGTCTACCAACGCAGCGCCGCCCCGCTGCCGGGCGACGACAAACATTGGCCGCAAGCCGTGCAGGCCGGCGGGAAGGCCCACGCCGTCGTCGCACGTGGCGGCACGCCGCACCTCCAACTCGAACCGGGCGTCTATCCGCTCACCGGCCAATTCACCTGGGACTCGCTCCCCGATTCCCTCCCGATCCCCACCGCGACCGGCATGGTCGGCTTGACGCTGGAAGGCCGCAACCTCGCGTTCCCGCAACGCGACGACACCGGCCGTCTCTGGCTGCAACAAGGGAGCGGCGGCGACACGACGGCCGAAGAGGCGCTGACAATCCGCGTCTTTCGTCATTTGTCCGACGAGATCCCGCTGCAACTCACGACCCAACTCGTACTGGACGTGGCCGGCAAAGACCGCGAAGTGGTCTTCGCTGCCCCGCTCCCAACCGGCTTCCTCCCGCTCGCCCTCCAATCCCCCCTGCCCGCGCGGCTCGACCCCGACGGACGGCTGCGCGTGCAACTCCGCCGTGGCGAATGGACGCTCAGCCTGACCGCCCGCTCCACAGCACCGCTCTCCGCGATCACTGTAGCAGAGCAAAGTGACGCCTTGTGGGCCGCAGAGGAAGTCTGGGTCTTCGCCGCGCATCCGGAATTACGCTTGGCCTCGTTGGAAGGCGTCACATCGATCGATCCGCAACAGACCGAACTCCCGACCCTTTGGAAGCAACTCCCCGCGTATCGCGTCACGCCGGGCGCGGCGTTGCAACTGGTCGAGCGCCGCCGCGGCAACAGCGATCCGGCGGCGGATCAACTGCATCTCGCCCGCCAACTCTGGCTCGACTTCAACGGGGGCGGCTACACGGTCCGCGACCACGTGACCGGGACGATGCGCCGCGGCTGGCGACTGGAAGTGAATCGACCGTTGCAACTCGGCCACGTCGCGAGCGCTGGCGCCGATCAACTGATCACCCGCCTGACCGCCGACGGTCCCGACGGTGTCGAAATCCGCGATGCCGAACTCTCGCTCCAAGCCGACAGCCGCCTAACCGGGAAAATCCGCAAACTCCCCGCCGTCGGCTGGAACCACGACTTTCAATCGGTCCACGCCGTGCTCCATCTCCCGCCCGGCTGGCGCCTCTGGGCCACCACCGGCGTCGACCACGTCCCGCAGACCTGGGTGAATCGCTGGAACTTGCTCGACCTCTTTTTACTGCTCATCACCACGCTCGCGCTCGCGAAGTTGTGGACCCCGCGCTGGGGCGCGATTGCGTTTGTCACCTTCGGGTTGACCTTCCCGGAGAGCGGCGCACCGAAGTGGCTTTGGCTCGCACTCGTCGCCGGAATCGCGTTATTGCGCGTCCTCCAGATCGGCTGGGTCCGCGACGTGTTGCGCGTCTATCGCGGCGTGGTCTTCGTCGCACTGCTCGGTTGCGCGCTCCCGTTCATGGTCCAGCACTTGCGGACCGGGATCTATCCGGCGCTGGAACAGCCGTACACCACACTCGACGGCACACTGCCCGCGCCGCAACCAATGGCACCCGGTCGCTACGACAACGTCAACGCGCCACCGGCTACAACCGGCGCGACAAAACCCGATGACGAAGAGCGTGACACCTATGATGCAAAGGCTGAAATCCAAGCCGCCCCGGAGCCGACACCATTGGTCGAACAACAGGCCGTCGGCGGCGCATCGGATCGCAGCTCCAGCGCATATCGTGGACTCGGCACGAAAGAAGGCAATTACTCCAATCTGCAACAGAAGAAGCAGGCGCTCTATGCCTACCGCGCCGGCACCAAGATCCAGACCGGCCCGGGACTCCCCGGCTGGAGCTGGGACCAAATACAGCTGCAATGGAGCGGTCCGGTCGAGGCGTCGCAACAAATCGGTCTGTGGCTGACCGCGCCGACGTGCAACTTGATCTTCGCCGTGCTGCGCGTGCTGCTGCTGGCGTTCCTACTGTTGCGCGCGCTCGACATCACGTTGGCAGCGCTGTCCCACTGGGTCACCACTCGCCCCGCCGTCGCGGCGTGGTGGCTCGCCGCGCTCGGCGCCGGCGCTTTAGCGCATCACAGTGCTTACGCCGCCGACTTCCCGCCGGATGATTTATTGGACGATTTGCAGCAGCGCCTGCTCGCCGCGCCCAACTGCGCGCCCGAATGTGCCGCCATCGCGAAGCTGGCGATCGAGGCCGTCGGCGACACCTTGCGCGTCCGTTTGGAGGCCCACGCGCAAAGCGCGGTCGCGATTCCGCTCCCGGGAGGCCGCGAATCCTGGACTCCGCAACGCGTCACGCTCGACACCGTCACCGAACCGCCGCTGCAACGCGCCGACAACGGCGTCTTGTGGCTCGCGCTCGAACCGGGCGTGCATCAAGTGTTATTGGAAGGCCCGCTCCCGCCGCGCGACACCATCCCGCTGGCACTCCCGCTCCGGCCGTACCGCATCGACGTCACGGCAAGCAATTGGGCCGTCAGCGGCATCCACGACGACGGTTCGGTGGAAGACAGCCTGCAACTCACGCGGCAACAGCCGCTGGCCGGCCACGAGGCCGCAACCGCACAGCCCACGATGCAGCTCCCGCCGTTCCTCGCCGTGGAGCGGGAATTGACGCTCGGTCTACAATGGGAAGTCGAGACCCGCGTGCGCCGTCTGAGCCCGGCCGGCACGCCGGTCACGATCGAAGTCCCGCTCCTCGCCGGCGAATCGATCACGACCGCCGACATCACCGTGCGCGACGGCAAGGCTGCGGTCACGCTCGGCGCGACGGCGCATGAATTGAGTTGGCGTTCCGTGCTGGAATCGCAGCAAGCACTCACCTTGACGGCTCCGGAGACGACCACGTGGGTGGAACAATGGCGGATCGAGGCAAGTCCGTTGTGGCACGTCGCGTTCGACGGCATCCCGGCGCTCTACCCGCAACAGCCGTCCGAGGCCTCGATCCCGACCTTCCGCCCCTGGCCGGGCGAATCGATCACGCTCGCCATCTCGCGACCGGAAGGGATCAGCGGCGAGACGCTCACCATCGATCGCGCCACGTTGCTGCTCCGTCCCGACCTCCGCTCCACGGAAAACACGCTGACACTCAGTTTGCGCAGCAGCCTCGGCGGCCAACACGATCTCACGCTCCCGGCGTCCGCGAAACTCCAGACCGTCACCATCGACGGCGCCGGCCAACCGATCCAGCTCGACGACCGCCGCCTCACCATTCCAGTCACCCCAGGCCCGCACACCGCGCAAGTGGTGTGGCGTGACAGCCACGGGATCGCGACGTTCTATCACGTCCCGCCGATCGACCTCGGCGCCGTCGGCGTGAATGCCGACGTGCAAGTGCATATGCCCGGCACCCGTTGGGTCCTGTTACTCTGCGGTCCGCGCGTCGGCCCCGCGATCCTCTTCTGGAGCTACCTCGGCGTGTTGTTGCTGGTGGCGTTCGGCCTCGGCCGTGTGACCCTCACGCCGCTGCGCACGCTGCAATGGTTCCTGCTCGGCATCGGCCTCTCACAGGCCTCCATCTGGGCCTCGTTCGTCGTGGTCGGCTGGCTGCTCGCGCTTGGGTATAGGGCACGACAGCACAACGACCAGCCGCTCTGGTTCAATACCCGCCAAGTCCTGCTCGGGTGGTGGTCGCTGATTGCGCTCGGCCTGCTGTTCATGACCATCCAACAAGGCCTGCTCGGCACCCCCGACATGCAGATCGCCGGGAACGGATCGTCGAATACGTTCCTGCATTGGTTCCAAGACCGGACCGACGGCCACCTGCTGCCGCGCCCGTGGGTGCTTTCCATCCCGCGGATCTTCTACAGCCTCGCGATGTTGGCCTGGGCGCTGTGGCTCGCCGCCAGCCTGATCAAATGGCTCCGCTGGGGCTGGACCAGCTTCACCGCCGGCGGCGCCTGGCACACCGGCACTCCGCGGACCAGGCAGACCACCGGCTAAGTGCAGCGCCGACAGATCGGACCTTGACCACGACCCAAATATGAAGGTAATATTTGGGTCGTGATCCATAGGCTAATCAACATATCGAAATCGCATTCATTTTTTCTCTTCGGACCCCGGGGATCCGGAAAATCCACGCTCTTGGAGCAGATATTTCCACCCAAGGAGCGGATAGTGCTCGATTTGTTGGATTTCGAGTTGGCCAACGAACTGATCAGTCATCCCAATAATCTGCTGCATCGGCTGGCGCCTTATGCGGGGAAAAAACCGTGGGTGATTATCGATGAAGTGCAAAAGGCGCCGCAGCTCTTAGACCTTGTCCATAAACTCATTAAGGAGCGGCGTTTCAAATTCGCGCTCACCGGCTCGAGCGCCAGAAAACTGAAACGCGGGGCCGCCAACCTCTTAGCCGGACGAGCCTTCGTGTATCATCTGTTCCCGCTGACGGTCATGGAGCTGCAAGAGCGGTTTGTACTGCGGGATGCATTGCAATTCGGCACGCTGCCGGAGATGCTGCATTTTTCCGATACTGCCGACAAGATCCGCTTTCTGAAAGCCTACGCCGAGACCTATCTGAAAGAAGAGATCATCACGGAACAGATCGTGCGCAATCTCCCGCCGTTTCGGCGTTTCTTAGACGTCGCGGCACAGATGAATACGAACGTAATCAACTATTCCAACATCGCCAAAGACATTCATTCCGATCCAAAAACCGTGAGCGGCTATTACGATATTTTGGAAGATACGCTGCTCGGATTGCGGCTCCCGGCGTATCACACTTCGATTCGCAAACAGCAAAAAAAGGCGGCGAAGTTTTATCTCTTCGACACCGGCATTGCCCGAACACTGGCCGGGCAGATCGATTACGATTTAGCCCCACGCAGCTTTGAATACGGGCAATTGTTTGAAGCGTTTGTCATCAATGAACTGCATCGCCGTTTGACCTACCACGGGAAGCAGTTCAAACTTTCCTACTTGCGGGTCAACGAAGACGTAGAAATCGACCTGATCATCGAACGCGGCCGCCGCCCTCCCACATTGATCGAGATCAAATCGACCGACCAGGTCGACGCCCGCCATGCGAAGGGCCTGCTAACCCTCGGAGCGGATTTTCAGTCACCAGTCCAATATCTGATCTCCAACGACCCTGACCAGAAGCAGTTCTCCAATGTGCTGGCGTGTCCATGGAACGACGCCATCGAGCGCATCGTGAGCGACGCGTAAACCGGGAGATGGCAATGAACATCCTACAACCGACAGTGCTGGCCGTCGTCTGTGCCGTACTGAGCCACTGCGGCTCCGGGAGTTCCGCATCAACATCCAGCAGCAGCGGCGGGAGTGGCGGCGATGCGACCTCCGCCGGCGATTTAGCGGCCTGCAGCGACACGGCGCCGTTCACGGTCGCGCCGCTGGCCGCCGACGCCTACACGGCGATCGTCCCGCTCGGCAATTTGAATCCAACCGGCCATACCTTCCCCACCAATCACCTGTACCTCTATCTCAAAACCGACGACATCGGCGTCTCCCAAACCACGCCGCTCTACGCCCCCGGCGATCTCCGCATCACCGCGATCTCCGCGTCGACCTACACCTCCGCGACACCGCCCTATACCGACTACCAACTCTACTTTTCCCCGTGCCGCGACCTGCAGGTGTATTTCCTCCACGTCAGCGGCTTAAGCGACACGATCAATGCGCAACTCGGCGATGCCTCCGACTGCACCGATTACACCACCGGCGGGACCTCCGTGCATTTCTGCAGTTACCGCTTGGCGCTGGATATCGCCGCCGGCACGCAACTTGGCACCGCGGGTGGCAACCCCGGACAACGCGCACTCGATTTCGGTGGCTCCGACGCACGGATCACTGCGCTCCCGTTCGCCGCCACGCGCTACCAAAGCAGCAGCGACGGACTCGATCAATATCACGTCATCTGTCCGCTCGATTACTTCACCACGGAGCTGCAAGCGACGCTGCAATCCCGCCTCGGCCGTTACGACGGCACCACGCTCCGCACGGTAGAACCGCGCTGCGGCGAAGTGGAGCAAGACGAACCGGGAACGGCGCAAGGGATTTGGTTCGTGAACGGCACGACCTCATTCCAACAAGAAGATCCGCATTTGGCCCTCGTGCATGACAACATCGATCCGACCCTCGGCGCGTTCTCGGTCGGCGCGTCGATCCCCAGCCTCAGCAGCGGGGCCTATTTCTTCACCCCGACCCACAGCGGCACCGTGAATCGCGACTTCGACGAGGTCACGAACGACGGCAATACGTATTGTTATGACAGTTTCCAGAACTACGTCGGCGAATCGATCGCGAGCCAATTCGTGATCCTGCTGCGCCTCACCACCACTACGACCCTCCAGATCGAGTCCCAAAGCGGCGCCACGTGCGGGTCCAACAGTTGGACACTCGGCAGCGGCGCCGTGACGTTTGAACGGTAACGTGGTCAACACGACCAAAACAGCTACTCCACCACACTCAAGTGGCACCACCCGCACAGCGCCTCTTTGCCGGCGGGCCAGGGACCGATTTTTTTCTTGACCCAACCGGTGTGGCAGCCGTTCGTGCCGTTGCCACCGCTGCCGCAGGTCTGCTGGACGAAGTTCGCCATCGCTCCGCCCTGCTGTTCCTGCCACTTTTGCAGCGTCAGCGCGTGGCCCCATTCATCGCCCCACGGGACGATCGTCCCCGCCGGCACGGCACTCTTGAGATGCGGATAACGATGACACGCCGTGCAGCGCGGCGATTGGGCGCCGTTCGGCAGCGTGGCAAATTGTTGCTCGGTACTCAGCGGATGTTGCGACGCCGCATACGTCACGGCCACACCGTGACAGCCGGAACACTCCGCGAATTTCGTCGGATTGAACGAGTCGTCGGAGCGATCGAGCGAATCATAGATATTGATCACGGCCTTCGCATGGGCCGCATAGCCGCTCGTCGCCGGCAACTCCCACGGTTCGAAGTGCGGATAGCGCGCATGACATCCAGTGCACGACACCGTCGCGCCCAAGAATCCGTCATTCCCATGCTTCCCATGACACGCAGTCAAGCACCCGCCGCTCTGCGCACCGCCGCCTGCCACGGCCGCCTCGCCATGCAGCCCTCCGGTCGCGCTTTGCGCCACCGATTGCGCCCACGCATCCGCGTGCGGATAGACATTTTGCGGATCGTGACAATCGGTGCACTGCACGCCAGCGCCGCCCACGGTATTGATCCCATGACAGAGTTGACACTCCGCCATTGATGATTGCGCCAACGACGCGTGCGCACCCACGCCCCAGGCCGGATCCGCGTGTAAAGCGGGATAGCTGGCGTGACAGTCGGCACATGTCCCGCCGCCCAACTCGCCCGACTCCGAACCGTGGCAATGACTCGACGCACACGTCGCCGTCGCGAAGCTGGCACCGTCCTGCGACACCGCTGCGGCCCCCGCGATCACCGCTTCGCCGTGATTCGTGCCGCCATCCTCTACGACAGCAATCCACTCCGGAAAGCGATGCGGAAACTGCGCCGCGCCGTGGCATGTGCTGCACGTCGTTCCACCCTGCGGTGTCGCCAAATCGGTCCCATGACACGCGGTCGCACATTCCACTGCCGTTTGCTGATGAATCGTCCGCCCTTCCAATTGCGCTCGGCCTGCGACATAGGCTCCATGCCCTTGCGCAAACGCCGCCCACGCGTCGTCGGTAAACGTGAGCGCTGCCACGCCGTCCGCCGTGGCCACTTGCAAGACGTCATCCGGCGCATGCGGCACGCTGCGATGACACGCATCGCACGCCACACCGGCCGCGCCCCCTTGCAAATCGCTTCCGTGACAGATCCCGCACGCCGCAACGGCGCTCGCCTTCGCCGTGCCGCCGGCCGCAACCGCCGCCGCCGCGACTGCCGCGCCATGCCCCGCGTGCGTCTTCCAATCGGCTGCTTGATGCCGATTTGGATACGTGTCGTGACAGGAGTAACATGAGGGGACCGTATCATGGCCTTGCAACTCGGCCCCGTGACACTGCCGACAGGCATCGACCTCCAACCGCCCATCGGCCGTGACCACCGGCTTGCCGTGATCCCACGCCCCCGCAGCCGGATGCGGCATCGTCAGATGGCAATCGCTGCACCCTTTCACTCGTTTCTCCGCGACCGGCGCCTCCGCCGGATCGCCCTGTAACGCTGTCCCATGGCAGCGCGCCGTCGCGCACGATAACGTCGCCGCGCCCACCTCCTGCACCCTCACGTAATTCCCGTGCCGCGCTAACCAGGGCGCAAAGTCATTGCCCACCACTTGCGGCGGATGCGGATACGCGGCGTGACATTGACTGGTGAAACACGACACGCCGACCTTGCCACCTGTCAAGTCCGCGCCGTGACACACCCCGCAGCGTTCGCGCGCCAACTCAGGATTCGTCGCGACGCCATCGTCCAACACATATTGCCCGTGCCCCGCAAACGTCGGCCACGCCTCAGCTCCATGGGCATTCGGATAGCTGGCGTGACAACTCCCACAACCGGGCGCCGGCACAATGTTGGCATTGGCAAAACTCCGCCCCCCAGCCAAATCCGCGCCGTGACAGAGCGGACAACCCGACGTCGGATCCATCGCGCCGGTCGCCTGCGCCGCCGTCCCGTGCCCCGGCCCCGCCCAATCGTCTTGCGCATGCGCCGGCCACGACGCATGACACTGCGTGCAAGTCACACCGGTATTTCCGCCCGGCGGGTCCACTTTGTGGCACCCCAGGCACGCCGATGCACCGACCGTCCGCGCCGTCTCGCCATGCTGTGCCGTTTGCCACAGCGTCCCAGTCGGATGCGGCCACAGCGCATGACACGCGGTGCAACTCACCCGCGCCAATCCGCCCTCCAACGCCTCCCCATGACACGCGGTCCGACAGGCCGCCGCATCGTTCGCCAACGCCGCCGCGCCGTGTTCCGCCGGATCGCTCCAGGTGGCCGCGTGCGGATAGCGCTGTTGATGACACGGTCCACACGCCACGCCACTCATCCCGCCCGCGAAATCCGTTCCATGACACCCGGTACAATCCGCGCGCTGCGCCGCCTCGCCGAACGGTCCGTGCACCGCGGGCTCCGCCCATCCGGCCGCGTGCGGATACGCCGCATGGCAGCGCGTGCACCCAACACCACTCACGCCGCCTTGCAAATCAGATCCATGACACGTCGTCGCGCAGACCGCTTTATCACGTTGCAGCACCTGCACGCCGTGTTGTTCCCCAGTCGCCCAGTCCGCCGCATGCGGATAATCGGGGTGACACGAGCGACAACTCGGCCCACTCCCGCCTGCCAGATCCGCGCCGTGACAGATCGCACATGCCACGGTCCCGCCGGCGTCCCGCACTGCCACACCGTGTCCGCCCGCCGTCGCCCAGTCCACGCGCCCATGCGCGTCTGGATAACTCGCGTGGCACCCCTGACACGCGAGCACCGCAGTCAATCCATCCGCCGTCGGCACGACCCCGCCTTGCAGCGTCGCGCCATGACACAACGGGCAGCCGCGTTCCAGATCCAGCGCACCGTCCTGCAGCGCCGCGCGCCCATGGCCACCCGCTTTCCAATCGTTTTCTGCATGTGGCAACCAACTCGGATGACACTGCGTGCAACTCACGCCTGTCGTCCCACCCGGCGGGTCGATCTTATGGCACCCGAGACACGCCGCGGTCCCCGCGATGCGCGCCCGCTCCCCATGCCCCCGGCGTGACCACAGGTCGCGCGGTTCCGGATGCGGCCACAGATCATGACATTGTTGACACGAGACACCGGACAATCCGCCGTTGAGATCCGCCCCATGACACGCCGTCGTACACGCCGCCGTGCCATCAGCCGTTACTGCGGCACCATGGACCTCCGGCGCCAACCATCCCTCGTCGTGCGGATACCGATCGTGGCACGAGCGACAACCCGGCCCGCTCCCGCCTTCCAGATTCGCCCCGTGACACGCCACGCACGCCGCGGTACTGAACAGCGCACGTTTGACGAACAGTCCATGTTGCTCCGGCTCTCCCCAATTCGCCTTGTGTGGAAAAATACTCTCGCCGGCCAGCGGAAGCGGCGCCGTCTTCTCCGTCTCGTTCACCGAAGCACAGCCGCCCGCCCACCACAGTGCCGCCAGCAGCACGATCCCCATAACAATGAACGACCGGATTCCCAGTCGCGGCGCCGCACGATCCATGTCAGCACGCTAGCCAATCACTCGCTATGCGCCCATGACCGGCAAACCACCGCCCATTGACCCATATCAGCCATTTCTACGATGGACATTTCCGCACGCGCCGCCTACGGTTGCGCCCATGCCGAAAACCATCCTCCTCGGGATCAGCGGCGGGATCGCCGCCTACAAATGTTGCGAACTGACGCGCATGCTCGTCGCCGATGGCCTCGACGTCCATGTACTCCTCACCCAGGCTGCAGAGCAGTTCGTCACCCCACTCACGTTACAAACGCTGTCGGGGAATCCCGTCCATCGCGCCCTTTTCAACCTCACCGACGAACAAAAGATCAGTCACATCGCATTGGCCGCCCGCGCCGCGCTCGTGCTGGTCGCCCCCGCGACCGCCAACTTGTTGGCCAAGGTCGCCCACGGCTTATGCGATGATCTACTGACCACGGTCATCTGCGCCACCCGCGCACCGGTCCTGTTCGCTCCGGCAATGAACACGCAAATGTGGGAAAATCCAATCACGCAGGCCAATGTGGAACGGTTACGCACGCATGGCTACACGATCATCCCCCCGGAACACGGCGATCTAGCCTGCGGCACATGTGGCGAAGGACGCCTCCCGGAGCCGGAAACGCTCCGCACCATCGTACAGCAACAGCTGCGAACGCTGACAAAATAACGCTTTAACATCAGCCTGATACAAATCACCACGCAACTATCACCTGCACGCAGCCGATCCTTACTGTACGGTTCGACTTGCCCCCCGTCCAATTTCGGGTGGAGTAAGGGCGGCGGAGCGGTAGTGATAACTGGAACGCGACCGAGGAGGGAGCGTTCCACACCGTAGCAGAAGGACAGCGCCACATTTATATAAGGAGGGAACACTATGCGTCTCTACATCCTACGATTCGCCTGTTTGGTCGGAGCACTCGGCCTGTTAGGAATCTACAACACCACACTCGGCTGCGGAGGCTCGACCGAGAATGAAACCACCGGCGGCGCATCGGGCAACGAGGCCTCCGGAGGGACCGGGAGCAGCTCCAGTAGCAGTTCCGGAGGGAGTGGGACCGCGAGCACGAACAGCGACACCGACGGCGACGGCACCGTAGACGCCACAGACACGGATGACGACGGCGACAACATCCCGGACACCGACGATCCGGACAGCGCCAGCACCAGCACGGCCGCCGCGCCGGACGCGGATGCCGACGGTGACGGCACCGCGAATGCCACCGACACCGATGACGACGGCGATGGAGCCAACGACGGAATCGACCCGGACGACGACAACGACGGCGTCGCCGACAGCAACGAGAGCGGCGGCACCGCCAACCCGGACCTGAAGGGCCTCAATACGCAACTCGTAGTCGGCGTGATGGACGCGATGGAACCCCACTTTCCGGAAGGGGACCAAAGCGGCGGAACCACAACCGAACCGTGCGGCCAAGGCGGATCCGTCACCATTACTACCGGCGGCGATCAATCCGGCGGCACCACCAGCTTCGCGTTCTCCAACTGCCGCGAAGACTCGAAGGCCTACCCATTGAGCGACGGCACCAATTGCAGTTTCACCACACTCGTGAACGGCAACTTCAGTTGCGCGATGAGCTTCCAATCAGACGGCAACATGAAGGTCACTTGTCAGACCGACGGCGCGCTCTGCGGGGCCAAGATCGTCGCCGGCATCGGCGAGACGATCAGCCAAAACATCGGCATTAATCTCGCGACCGACCTCAATCAACAAAACGAGGCCTCGAACTTTTCCGGCAACGCCTGCGTCGCCGGCACGGAATTCCCGATCGACTTCGAAAACGCGCTGGCCGACTTCAGCGCCGCCGACGTCAGCTGCAAGTAAATTACGAAATGCTTTTGCCCTCTGCAGTGTGTTCTGTTAAATCGCAGACACACTGCGGAGGTATTCCATGCCGATTTTATCGAATGTCCTTGAAGCCGTTGGTCACACCCCACTGATTCGGCTCAATAATATTACTAAAGGACTCCAAGCCACGATCTTAGTGAAGTTCGAGGCGGTCAATCCCGGCGGCTCGATCAAAGACCGCATCGGGCTGCAGATGATCGAGTGGGCGGAATCGCGCGGGCTGCTCAAACCCGGTGGAGTGATCGTCGAACCGACCTCCGGAAACACCGGCGTGGCCCTCGCGATGGCCGCGGCGCTGAAAGGCTACCGCTGTATCTTCGTCCTCCCCGACAAGATCAACGAAGACAAACGGGCATTGCTGCGGGCGTTCGGCGCCGAAATCGTGATCACGCCAACGAATGTCATGCCCGATTCCCCGCAACATTATGTGAATGTCGCCAAACGGTTGTCCCAAGAGATCCCGAACGCCTATTGGCCAAATCAGTACAACCACCCCGCGAACAAACAAGCCCATATCGACACCACCGGCCCAGAAATTTGGCGCGACACCGAAGGTCAGCTCGACGTGTTGGTCGGCGGCATGGGAACTTGTGGGACAATGGCCGGGACCGCGACGTTCTTGAAGCAGCAGAAGCCCGACCTGACCGTCGTCGTCACCGATCCGGAGGGATCGATCTTCTCCGGCGACATGCCGCACCCGTATCTCGTGGAAGGGATCGGTGAGGATTTTTTACCCCGCAATCTCGACCGCGGCCTGATCGACGAATTCATCCGCGTCTCGGACAAAGAGGCATTTCACATCGCCCGGCGACTGGCGCGCGAGGAAGGTATCATGGCGGGAGGATCGTCCGGCTCGGCGTTGGCCGGCGCGTTGCGCTACGCGATGCGCGTCACCGAACCGAAGACGATCGTCGTCATCCTCCCGGACGGCGGACGCGGCTACCTCTCCACGTTCTTCTCCGATCAATGGATGCAAGAAAAGGGACTGCTCGACTTCCAGCCTCGCACCTTCACGGTACAGGAAGTCGTCGCGAAGCGGCGCGACCACGCCCCACAAGTCGTCTCCGTCCGCTCCACCGACCAAGTCGCCGAAGCTATCGCGCTGATGCACCAATACCAAATCTCCCAACTCCCCGTGCTCGACGGCACTAAGAATGTCGGGAGTGTGCAGGAAGACACGTTAATGAAATTCCTCTACGAAGGGATCGACGTCGGCCACCAAACCGTCGGCTCCCTGATGGGCGCACCGTTGCCGACCGTCGCGCTGCACACCAACGTCACCGAGACCTACCGCCTGCTGTTGGCCGGGGCCAATGCGATCCTCGTGACCGACCAACAACAGCCCGTCTCAGTCCTGACTCGGATCGACCTGATCAATTTCTGGGCAACCGAACGCGCGAAATAGTGAATGACCATCCCCTCTCCCTTTGGGGAGGGTAAGGACGCAACGGCCTTGGCCGTTGCACAGTCCGCGGCAGCAATAACAGCAATGCGACGAAGAGGAGCATTGCTAACCACAGCAGTTGGGTGAGGGGGAGGACACCGATGAAATTCGCAACCAAAGCCATTCATGTCGGCCAAGCGCCCGACCCAAGTACCGGCTCCACGATCATCCCGATTCACCTCTCGACCACGTACACCCAAGCCGGGATCGGACAACATAAAGGCTTCGAATACAGCCGCGCCGGCAACCCCACGCGCGCCGCATTGGAAACCTGCCTCGCCGCATTGGAAGGCGCACAACACGCGCTCGCGTTTGGCTCCGGCTGCGCCGCAACGGCCGCCGTCACGCATTTATTGAAGGCCGGCGAACACGCCGTCGTCAGCAGTGAAGTCTACGGTGGGACCTATCGCCTCTTTGAACTCCTGATGAAAGACCACGGACTCGCATTCACGTGGGTCCGCGGCACCGACCCAACGGCCTTCGCGGCTGCGCTGCGCCCCAACACGCGACTGGTATGGATTGAAACGCCAACCAATCCAACACTTTCAGTGATTGATATTCAGGCAGTCGTTGAAGTGGCGCACGGCCAATCCGGCGTCCTCACGGTAGTCGACAACACGTTTGCGACCCCGTATTTCCAAAGCCCGCTCGCGCTCGGCGCCGACCTCGTCGTCCATAGCTCGACCAAATACCTCGGCGGCCACAGCGACGTCGTTGGCGGTTGCCTGATGACCAATCAGCAAGCGCTGCGCGACCGTCTCCACTTCGTGCAAAAATCGAGCGGCGGCGTTCCGAGCCCGTTCGATTGTTGGCTCACACTGCGCGGGATCAAGACGCTGGCGCTGCGGATGGATCGCCATCACACCAATGCCTCACAGATTGCGACCTGGCTTACCGCGCAGTCCGGCGTGCGGACCGTCTACTTCCCAGGACTGCCCACACATCCGGGGCATGCAGTCGCCACCCGCCAAATGCGTGGCTTCGCCGGCATGGTCTCGTTCGAACTTGCAGGCGGTCGCTCGACCGTCGAGCGCATGGTGACTCGGCTCCACACCTTCGCGCTGGCCGAGAGCCTCGGCGGCGTCGAATCGCTCTGCTGCTATCCCGCCACCATGACCCACGCCGCAATCCCAGCCAAAGACCGCGAGGCGATCGGGATCACGGATGGGTTGCTGC
Source organism: Deltaproteobacteria bacterium (assembly GCA_016210045.1). Classification (NCBI taxonomy): domain Bacteria; kingdom Pseudomonadati; phylum Myxococcota; class Myxococcia; species Deltaproteobacteria bacterium. The sequence goes on from JACQUX010000029.1 coordinate 79,864, forward strand.
GGCTTTCAGTTGGTATTGAAGACGTGGATGATTTGCTCGCGGACTTGGAACAGGCGCTGGGCTAACGGACCACTGCGGACTTATTCCAATAGACCTGGCTGGCCCCGACGCACTACCGCCTACGCAGCAATTTCTCGCGTTCCGCGCGGGCATCCAAACGAGCCTGCCGAGCATCCGCCAACCGCTGTTCGTAATGAGCCCACCAGGCTGGATGCGACTCCTCATTCGGAACGACAAAGCGAGCCAGCGAGGCCGATTCGAGCAGCGCGAAGACCACGGGTTCCTCAACAGCGTTGTCCGTCGCCACGCCGATCAGGACCTCATAGGCACCGAGCAACTTCGGATCGACGACTGCCAGGAGCGCCTCTCGAGCCTGCAATAACGCCGCTCCGGCCGTCTTTGTATCCCGGACACGCAATGCGCGTTGTAGACGGCCAGCTTCAGCGAGCAATACCTTACGCGGCCCTTCCGAGGACTGGAAACCGCCTACACACGCCCTGAAGGCATCCATAACGGGGTCCGGAAACCCCGCAAAGTCTCCCGCCGCGAATTGTCTGCGCTCTAAGGAGGCGCTAGTACTAGCAACTGCCGCTGTGGCAACCGACGGCTGCGGCGTCTGCGCCAATGTTGCCAACCCCACACTCCGATCCCCACCATGCACTTGGCGAGGCCCCTGCCTAGCCGGCTGCCCTCTGCCACGATGCACTATGTTTTTCACTGCCGCCCCGATTCCCATATCCGCCCCTTTGGTCCCATAACGCACAAAAAACCGAACGGCGCGTTTGTCACACCCCCCGAAGCAGTGCAAGCAATAATTTTTTCTCAATTACACTGCGGATCCAGACCGGCTGCGGTGGCGGGAAAAATACTCCACAATGAATGCAAGACCGATAGAGGCCACGAAGGCCGATACGAATGCAGACAGAACAATCACGCGCCGCTTGGGCCGAATAGCTCTAACAGGAACACGCGCCGGATCGACGACCTGGAACGACAATTCATCTTTGGCCTCGTCAATTCTGGCAAGCTCATATTGCTGTGTTAACAGCGCCGTCATCTTCCCCAACAACTCCCGCTGGATCGTCAAATATTGGAGGTAGACTTGCTGCGGAATGCCGCGCACAACTTCTGCATCCGAAAGGAATTGTTGGACCGCATTTTTTTTTTGCTCTATAGTCGCTAACTGTGTGCCCAGTTTAATCGGATCAAAATTTCGCTCCACGGCTTCCGATTCGTCAGCGCGCTCAATCGTGACATCAACGGTTGATTCAACGCTTGAGATGCGACGGTCTTTATAAAATGTATTCAAAGCCTTTCCCGATTCCAAGAATTCCTTCCGATTCATAGCCAATTGTTTCTCGATAAACCGCCGATTGCGCTTCGCTAAAGAAAACGTGTTTTCATTAATAAAATCCTGAAGCAATTCCACAAATGTTTCCGCAATTTTCGCCGCCAATTGAGGGTTTTCATATTCGCACGTGAGCACAAGTTTACCGGACTTCACATCTTCACTGACATGGATCATACTCCGAACCTGCTCAATGACCTGATCGCGTACGCCCACTTCACCCACGGTCCCTTGCACTGCCCGCCACTGCTTGCCGTAGAGTAGCGGTATCAAATCGAGTCGTTGTATGACTCGCTCCGCCATGCTCCAGCTCCGCAACAAGACCGGCAACTGACCTCCTCCGCCAAGGTTTTGCGTCAATCCTCCCACGAATGGGAGATCACTTACCGCACTCAAAATTGAGGAGCTATAGTTCCCTCGTGAACCGCCAAGGGGTAGCAAGACAACTTCTGACTGATAAACCTTCGGCAACAGGAAACTAATCACGATTGAACCGATGGTGGAAAGGCCAACGAGCCACGCGCACATCCGCCAACGACAGCGGAGCACTCGCACATAGTCGAGCACGTCGATGACTGACAATGGGGAGTCTTCGCGCATGCGGATTATCTACTCAGTGTCACGATTGCGGTGGTCGCCGAAAGACCGAATCCCGCAATACCCAAGACAAAATTTACCCAACTTTCCGGTGGCAGTCGACTCTCCGGCACATAAATAGTGTCGCCCGGATTGATTGTCGTTTGTTCTTGAACGCCCATCGGCCTTGTCTTTCCATTCATCTCGATGAGTTTCACTCGGCGCAGCCGCGCCAATTTTGTCGTGCCGCCCGCAAGTGTCAAATAATGGTTGATCGAATGATACGGACTGAAGGGGTACGGGCCCGGTGCGTAAACACCGCCCAACACAAAGACACGGTCCTCATAGGAGGGGAAAAAAACCTGATCACCCGGCAATTCACTGACGTTGAAATCAAACGTGTTTTTGGCCGTCAGCACATTGGGCACAAAAATGACATCCCCATTAGAAATCGTTGTCCGCCGCACCGCAAGAGGCACATTCTCAATATCCAACATCTGTTTCGTTCCATCCACAAAACGGACCAGTCGTATCGGCGCGCTCAGTTCAGCACCGATCGTCATCCCCCCAGCGAGGCTCAGTGCATCGGCCAGGCTGCGCTCTCCACGCATCTCGTAAATACCGGGACGCCTCACCGACCCTACTACCTGGATCGATCGCTTGCGCAGCGGCACATAAATGACGTCGTTATCGAGCAAATAGGGATTATGCTGTAATTCTCCAAACAAACGAAACCGCACTAAATCATAAGTTCGGGAACTGCTCCCGCGACGCCGGATTTGGATGTGCCGCGCTGAGCCTTGATCCAATACATCTCCGGCCCGCTGCAACACTTCTTGGAGTCGATCAGAGGCCGCCACGCGATACGTCCCTGGGTTCTTCACTTCACCAACGATATGCACTTGGTAAGTCACGCCGACCAATGTCCCCTCGCTTAATGCCATGCCTTTCTTGAAAACTTCTTCGTCTGTGCCATTCCCCAGACGTTGGCTCGGTCGATCAAAACCTCCCCCTTCCTGACCACGGAAACTTCTTCCACTCGATCCAAAAAAAACACCTCGCCCATCCAAAATGCGAGGGTCCCGAACAACCTGCGCCGCGACCGGTGCACCCGCAATTTGCAATACGAAACACACTAAAAAAAACCGTGTGCCTCGTCGGAGAAAATTAGACATGGAGCCGCTCATACTGGATCCACCGTCGCCGATGCAACTGAATTCTCCGATGATTTCCTGACGGCTTCCCCATGAACGATGCGGAACAGCGCTTACTGCAGCACTGTTCAATGAGCTCCGTAACCGGTTATCATTACAACGATACTCTTCGCAATGATCTTCAAATCGAGCGCCAGCGAACGATTCATGATCCAGTAGAGGTCGTACTGTAATTTCTCCAAGGCCCCCTCGACGGAACAGGTGTTTTCATAATTGACTTGCGCCCACCCGGTAATCCCGGGAAGGACCAAGTACCGATATTCGTAAAATGGAATTTCCTTCCGAAACCATTCCACCAGCTCCACTGCTTCCGGGCGTGGTCCAATGAGCGCTAATTCACCCTTAAAAATATTAATGAGCTGCGGGAGCTCATCGAGGCGATATCTCCGTATCCAGCGCCCCACCCGTGTAATTCGTACATCATCCTTTGTCGTCCAGGCCGCGCCATTCTTATCCGCATTCTTGTGCATCGTACGAAACTTTAACAACGTAAAATGGACCCCCCGCTTGCCAACCCGACGTTGTCGATAAAAGACCGGACCCGGAGAATCCAGTTTGATCGCGGCCGCCAGTAGCGGCAACAGGGGGATAAACAGCCCCAAAAAAATGACACAACTAACACAGTAGTTCATCACGTTATACAGGAACGTATGCAGCGTGCTTTGTGGCGCCCGCAGATGGGGCATGATCCAGTGACTGTTGAGATGACGCACTGGAATTCTCTTCGCCAGGGCAGCATACATTTCCGGCATCTCAATAACGGGCACGCCGGCATCGAAACATTGCACAATCTGATGAAGGAGATGATCTCCTCGATCGCGCGTCACGGCGATGACAACCCCAGCAGCTCGCTGTTCTCTCACGATCTTCAGTAGTTCCTGGCTAGTCCCTAAGTAGGGGATGAAGTGGTGACTGTTGCCCAATTCCACAACGACACGCTCACCCTGTGGATGGTCCTCGATAAATCCAGCAATCATACGTGGATTGTGATCGACCATCACGCCGGCAATCGTCCGTCCTGCCCAGCCAGCCCCAACAATCACAAATTTGCCATGCTGTTTATTCATCCGACAACCCGCCGCGTCAGAAATCGCTCCGATGCTCGACCATCAAGCAATTGTTCATAAAGTGTTAACGTGCGGGTAATAACCTGGGTCTCGGAAAAATCTCGCATCACCAGTGCACGCCCATAGCTCCCCATCGCCGCGCGTCTGGACGCATCGGCTAAGAGCCCCGCTAAGGCACACGCCACCGCCGCCGCATCACGAGGAGGAACGAGCACACCATTCTGGCCGTCGTGGACAATCTCTCGACACCCCGGCATATCGGTCGTAACGATCGGTCGCCCCGCGGCAGCCGCCTCGATTAAGACGCGTGGGATGCCCTCCCGATAATACGAGGGAAGACACACGATCGTCGCATCGGCCAACACCCGCGGCATATCGACACGATGCCCCCACCATTCCACACTCCGCTGCGCGACCCATTGACGCAGTTGAGCCTCTGAAATTGAAGTCGGGTTTCCTTCATCAGGTCGCCCCACTAGTACACATCGACACGAAACCCCTTGTGCCTTGAGCTGACGCGCCGCTTCGACAAATTCCGTTACTCCTTTATCCCGTAACATGCGACTTGCGAACACAACGACCGGTACACCGGATGGCTCCGCACAAGGCTGGAACGCCTCTGGGTCAACGCCCGAACCCTTAATAACAACGGCCTCCGCCGATGACATTACCCCATATTGCAATAACAAAGCCTGATCATCGGGATTCTGCAAGATGACCCTTTGGTTAGGAAGACGCAATGCCTGACGCAACAACCGCACGACTATATGACGAAGCGCTGTCCGCGGCCAACTCGCTGCAGTGTCCACAAAGAGATAACCGAGTCCCGTAACCGCATTCACCACAGCGGGGACCCCGCTAAGACGCGCAGCAATCGATCCATACAGAATCGGTTTTAACGTGAGATGGTGCACCAAATCTGGCCGCACACGGCCATATAGGCGATACAAGCGAAAAAGGGCTAAGCCCTCCTCCCACACGCGCACCCGGCGACGGTGCAAGGGGACCTGATGGAATACGAAACCATCCGCTGTTAATTCTTCCACACGCGGATGGGTCGGCGCTGCGACGTGGATCTCATAGCCTCGCGCACTGGTCGCCCGGGCCAAAGCACGACGATGTGACAAGAAAAATCCGACATCATTCACAACATATAAGAGTCGCTGCCGCATTATGCACTCGCTTGATATGCACGCCAGCCCTGAAACATTAGCACTGGCCAGAGGTCTTGTTGCCAGTCCCGCCGTCTCGTCACATGCTCATTCCACCGTTGACAGATCAGCGTCGCATCAAGCAAGCCACTGGCTTCTAACTGCTTCCGTTCCAAGAGGTGCTCCACCCAGTCTCGAAGCGGACCTCGGACCCACGTAGCGATGGGCACCGAAAATCCCATCTTCGGACGCTCGGTCACGTGAGGAGGAATATATCGTGCTAAGAGCTGGCGCAATATCCACTTGCCGCGTCCCCCACGCACTTTCATGTCGATTGGAATTCGCCAAGCGAATTCGACAATTCGGTGATCCAGAAGCGGGACTCGCCCTTCCAGTCCCACTGCCATCGTCGCACGATCAAGTTTCGTGAGGACATCGTCCGGCAAATAGGTGATTAAATCCCACAACATCATACGTTCCGCCAACGCAGCCTCTCCAAGCGCTTGCGCAGCGTTCCCCGCAACCGGGCTGAAGACCACGGCGTCCTTGCTTCGCATCGGCGCCCCATCATGCCATCGTGCGACCAACCGCTCATAATACTGATAATGCGTCGCCGCCGTACAGGCCGCTGCAAACTTATAAATTTTCTCGCTCGGCTGGGACAGACGCCACCGCATCGGCACAACGGATTGGAGGCAATGAAAAATGGTTTGCCACTGCGCCGGCGAAATCCGACGAGCACCTTCAGCAAACCAGCGACGGACAAGGGCTGGCGTGTGACTCAACCACCGCCAGCTTTTCCCTCCTTGAATATGACGGTGATATCCGCCAAATAACTCATCCCCCCCATCACCGGAGAGACTCACGGTCACATATTGCCGTGCCAACTGGGCAATGAGAAATGTTGGGATCTGTGACGCATCTGAAAATGGCTCGTCATAAAGTCCCGGCAATCGGGTAATGGCATCCATCGCATGCGCCTGCGTCACATAGAGTTCCGTATGCTCCGTACCCAAATAGTGACTCACGGCCCGTGCCTGCGGGGCTTCATCATAATCACTCTCAAGAAATCCGATGGTAAACGTTTTTACTGGCCTCGCACTCTGCCGCTGCATCAAGGCCACGACGAGTGAGGAGTCGATCCCTCCTGAGAGAAAGGCCCCTAATGGCACATCTGATCGGAGACGTAATCGCACGGCCTCCGACAACATGGTGTCGAGCTGCTCCAAGAGATCGTCAGTTGTTCCGCACCAGGGAGATGCAACCCCCCGACACGCGACATCAATCGCCGACCAATACCGCTGAGGCCGCAGTGCCGCAGTTGCGTCATCCGGATCCGCAGACCAGGGTACACGATCGCGCAACTGCTGAGCACTCACGGTAAAGATCGAGCCAGGTGCCAACTTTGTGATCCCCGCGTAAATAGATGCAGGAGCGGGCACGTAATTGTAGCGAAAATATTGGGCAAGGGCCTGCGGCTCTAACGTCCCGGAAAATTCGGGGTGATACCGCAATACGCCCAATTCGGAACTGACCACAAACGAGCGCCCACACCAACCGTAGTACAGCGGCTTAATACCGAGACGATCTCGCACGAGCACGAGTCGGCGTTCGACCGCATCCCACACGACACACGCAAACATCCCGACGCATTTATCCACCGCAGCCGGCACCCCCCAATGCTCAAAGGCGGCCAGCAGGACTTCCGTATCCGAATGTCCGCGAAAAAGATGTCCCGCCTGCTCCAGCGTACAACGCAAATCCTGAAAATTGAAAATTTCTCCATTGTAGGCGATGCAAAAACGGTGGGTGCTCGACCACATCGGCTGCCGCCCTTCAGCGCTTAAATCGATAATTGACAAACGGCGATGCCCCAGTGCGATGCCCGCGGCCGCATCCCACCACACGTCACCGGCATCGGGCCCTCGATGCCGCAAGGCCTCAGTCATCGGACGCACGACGGCTTCAACCATGGTCTCAGTTAAACGAGGATCCCATACTGCAACAATTCCACACATACTCTCTCACTAGGCCGCTGCGTCGCGTAGTTGCTGCATAATCACTACCGACATACGATCCACTTGACGCTCCCACGTATTACTCAAGGCATATGCCCGACGAGCCGTTTGTTGCGTTCCAGTATTTGTCGCAATGACGTCCAATAGTCCCGCCACAAAATCGTCGATCGAATCCGCCACACGCACGACGGCTTGCGCATCTTCAGTCGCCGGGAAACGTGTACTGACACACGGGAGACCGGCGCCGCAATAGTCATAGATTTTCGTCGGCGTACAATATCGGGTATGCTCATCGGCCGCTCGGTACATAATAATACCGGCATCAGCAGCGGCGTAATAGCGTGGCAAATCGGCATAATTTTTGTAACCGAGCAGATGGATGTTCGGCAGTGAAAGCAAATCGCGCACCGCTTCACTCGGCGCCAGTCCATGCACATAACTCAACAACAGAAACGACATGTGTGGCAACCGCTGCGCGACGGCAAGAAAGAGCTGGTAATCGACCCATTGTGTCAGTGCGCCCGCAAAGATCACGCGCGGTCGCGGGAGATGAGCGACATCCACGGGTTCCGGCAGTGGCGCCTGCGCATCATACTGACGCAGATGCACTGCGCCGCATCCGTGACCGATTTGGTGCGTGCGTCGATTCAGTGCCGACAGCTCACGATAAAGCAACGAACCTGGCGTAAAGATCAGATCCGCCAGCCGCGCCATGCGTTGGTACGCGGCCAAGAAGGCGGGGGATGCATTGTACGTATGGAGGCCGTCGACACAATGGAAGATCCAACACTGGTGCGGCAATCGACGCATCACCGACTCCCAGGTCGGCGAAAAACACCACACCAGTGGAGATGGCATTTCCGTCCGACGACATAACCGTCGCAACTGCCGCACTAATAACCAACGATTCACCCAAGCGACCCACGGGATGTGATGCAACGGAATGGCAAATGGGCTGTAGATCTTCACTCGTTGGGCATCTAATCCCGCCCCCTGCTCTCGGCGCACACCAAACAGCATCCGCTGCAGTCTGGCCAACACCCGCCGCCATTCGGACCATCGCGGGAGCCGACGACCGATCGTCTCGACAAAAACGACGTTATTCTGGAGACTCAACAACGCCGCAATCTGCATCGTCGATACGGCATTATCTTGCCACTCACTGGCCGTCAAAAAGAGGATATCCTTACCCTTGAGCATCGCTCCCACCAAGAGTCAGAGGCTTGATCGCCTCGGTCAGTAAGAGGAAGCCATACCGACGAAATGCCCAGTTGATCCATGCATTAGGCAGACGGTCCTCAAACTGCGCGCGCCAACGGCGAGGGATCATAAATGAAACAGACGACTTGGGTTCAAAAGCCACTTGGCGCAGCATCGTAAAATTGGGGAAGAGCACCTCCCGAATTTGCCGTGGGGTATAATATTTTGCGAGCGGGCACCCACCGATCTCTTTCCCATCCGTATACCGATTGTGTAGTTCCTGCATCGACATCCGCAACAACTTTCCCTGCATAATTCCGTAGCGCAGCACGACGTTCACCCAATTATAAAAGGAATGCCGATTATACAGCATGATCCCAATGCGTCCTCCCGGTTTCAATACTCGCACAATTTCACGCGCGCATTGTCGCGTATCAGGACTGTGGTGAATCACGCCCCAGCTCCAGACATAATCAAACGAATGATCGGAAAACGGCAGTCGCTCCGCATCGGCAAGACGCACGTCCGCTGACAACCCTCTGAGCACCAATCGTTTCCGCGTGACTTCAACAGATGTCGGAGAGAGATCCACGCACGTCACGTCCCCCCCCAAGCGCACGAGAGATTCGGCATGGGCACCCAAACCACACCCGACTTCTAAAACGCGTTTCCCACGGAAAAAATCAGCCGGCATCAGCTCGGAAAACAAAAGGGTATCGCTCCGTTGTGCATAAAAGGCCTGACGGCGAAAATTGCGATCATTGTCATCAAGGTACCGTCGAAACATCCCATCATCGGTAAATTGCCGCGGAACACCCAAATGCGGGGTCCCCTGGCCATCCAGATAATCTTGCGAATGCTGGGACCACCACTCGCGGGACGCCGCTTTGAGTCGTTCGTCGGTACGATCCATCTCCGTTACAGACTCGATCTTCATATCTCTTCCATCCCAATCAAATGACACAATGTCGCAAAGCGCTGCTCCCAATCACAGTTACGCACGGCTGCAGCTCGTCGCAAACGGCGCGCCGGTGAATCGCCTCGCATCTCCGCGGTCAACATCTGGCCATGTTCATCGGCCGTCACCGCAAATCGCCCCCACGGACCTGCCACGGCGCGGCATTCCTCCAAATCAGACATCACGATCGGCACCCCCGCACCAAGCACCTCAAAAATTTTAATGGGGGACATAGAGCGCGTCAGCTCATCAATGCGAAACGGCATCCAGAAAGCATCGAGTCCACTGAGGAACGCCGGTAGATCTGACCGCGGACACGGCGGTAAGAAATAAACATTCGACGGCATATTACCGAGCCGCGGCACTCCCTGGCTTCCGCCCCCTGTAGGTCCGAGGAAAACGAAATGCCACTCGGGACGCGAAATAGCCAATGTGCGAATCAAATGCAAGTCCAGTTTGTGGATCGCTCCATAATAACCAATTTTTGCCCCAATGAGCCTTTGCAGCCTTTCGTCGGGCACGACTTGACCACGACTCACCGGTTCAAAAAGCGCAATGTCGGTTCCATGACGCAACAATTGGACATTACCACCCATCGGCATGTACCGCCGACGCAATCGCTCGGATGTTACAATGGTCAGGTCGGCACGTTCGACCATGCCGCGGATCAGATGCTCGGCCGATCGGGGGATGCCTTCGAATCCTAACCATTCATCGACCATATGGAAAATGACTTTTTGTGGCGCGAGTTGTGGCAAAATCGGCAGTAGGTAGGGAATGTACATGAGACACAGCGGGGCACGAAAACCGAGTGTGTCTGCAGCCCAACGGAGGCGTGGTAAAAACGAACGCTGATTCCAAGTATTCAAAACTAAATGGTCGCCACAACATCCGAGTTGACGATGATACGGAAATGGAAAAAAACCGGTGACGGCCCAGATGTTTGGGGCAACGGATATGACTCCTTGGCGAATACGCGGCCACGTCTCCGCCAAAAATTCACGGGGGCGCCGCAGCACCGTTAGTGGTGTCGGCGGGATCTCCACATACAATACGCGATCACCACGCCTGGCAAAGCGTTCTAGGAAATGATGCTTCGATGTCCGCAGCGGGGTATCCCACCGTTCCGCGTAGGCGGCGATGATATCCACGACCGTTCCTTAATGTATGGCGCGCTGTCCATACCAGGAAGTGGCGGCGTACAGGGCCCAAGTACGCAACCAATCCGCGGTTCCCTGCGTCCGAGCAAAACGATTCCATATGCGCTGCGCCGCCTCGGAAGAAAAAATCCTATCCGCCTCAGCGCCAAACAGTAGGGATTCCGCCCGCGGCTTGAGGTCACGACGTAACCATTGATCAAACGGCAATGCGAAGCCTCGCTTTTGCTTCGACATGAATTGCACTGGGAAATCCGGAACGGCCGCCACGAGCGCCGGCTTCGGCCATCCCCCGCAGCGCCGCCGCTTTGCTTCCGGCGATGTACCAAGCATGGTCCGTATTAAATCAAGATCCAGCAACGGTAAGCGCACTTCCAATCCATGGACCATACTCATCACATCGCCATCCGGCAACAGGGTATTGCCCGCATACAATGCCAACTCGAGACGGCTCAGCGCATCGAATGTATTGCGGCTACTATCGACCAACGAATGGGCGTACGTCAGCCATTCGGCGGGGAGCCCCGATGGTCCCAACGGGGGTGGCTGTGCGAGTAATGCGGCGCGCTCTTCATAGCGAAAGAGACGGCGGCGGAGGAGGTAGAGATCCAACAGGGAATGCGGATGACGCAACGCCTCGGCCCGTTTCCATTGGCTCGGAATATCTCCACGAAAGAAGCGGGCACCAATCCTACGCACCCAAGCCGGGCATCTCCTAAAACAGAGCGCCCGTGGAACATCGCAAAACGCCGCATAACCACCAAACAGTTCATCCCCACCGACCCCATGAAAGCACGCCTTGATACCAGAGGCCCGCACCGCACGGCTGATCAGAAAAATATTCAATCCATCCACGCTCGGTTGATCCATGGCCGTAAAGTACGGGGGCAACTGCTCCATCGCCTCTTCCAGCGTGATGGGGATGTCGTGATGACGCGCATGAAAGTGTTCGGCAATCTGCATTGCCTGTCGCCCTTCCGACCACATCGCCGCGTCCGGGAACGATACCGTAAATGTCTCAATCGGATCCGCCTGTACAGTTGCCGCAGTCGCCAACATGGCCGTCGAATCGAAGCCACCGGAAAGAAAAATCGCCACAGGCACATCGGCGACTAAGTGTCGTTCAACAGCCCGCTGGAGTACATGCGTACGCTCTTCCGGATCAACATCCTGAGGGATGGCATCCCAATGCCAGTACCGATGCGGAGCCGTCACCGTACCATCGGCCTCCACCCAGAGATACGAGCCGGGCATCAGGCTGCGAACCTCCCGATAGATGCTGAGCGGCGCAACCACCGATCCATAGGACAAAAAAGTATCCAGCCCGGCCGGATCGAGCGACGCATCCGCCAATCCGGCGCCGACCAAGGCCTTGGCCTCAGAGGCACAAGCAAAGCGACCGGGGTGCGTTGAAAAGTAGAGCGGCTTGATCCCCATCGGGTCGCGAGCCAGCAAGAGCTGCTTTCGGCATGCATCCCACAACGCGAATGCGAACATGCCGCGCAATTGATTCAGCAGCACGTCCACCGGGAAATGGCGATACGCGCGGAGCAGGACTTCGCTATCACTCGCAGAATGGAACACCTCACCTCGCTGCTGTAACGATGCCCGCAATTCTTGAAAATTATAGATCTCTCCGTTGAACACGAGGACATTGCCGTACTCATCCGCCATTGGCTGATGCCCCGCGCTACTGAGGTCGATAATCGAAAGCCGTCGGTGACACAGCCCGATTTGCCGCCCCCCAGGAGCAGCCAGTGTCCGAACACCGACGTCATCGGGGCCGCGATGCGACAGAAGAACGGTTAACCGCTCCAAGAGCGGCTCAACCCGCTCTCCTTCCGCACCGATGACAACCCCGATGCCGCACATGATCTACCGTTCCCCCGCAGACGAACGACGCTTTTGCAACATCAACATCTGATATTTTCCTTTACCGGTATGGCGGATATATTTATCGGCCCACGCGTTGACCAACGGAGTCAATTTCCACAAAAAATTCGCCGCGCGGTTTCGCCAACAAAGTGCCGCCGTACAATAATCGAGCACGACAAATTCTTCCTCGAAATAGGACCGAAATTCATCGGGTTCCATCCAGAAATCCAGCGGTTGATCCGACGGCAGCCCCAAGCGCCGCACAGTAAAAGCATTAGGTGTCGAAATAATGGCCACACCATCCGTCTTGAGCAACCGACTGATGACTTGTGCATAGTTGGACCGTTGCTCGGGGACCAGATGCTCCATGACCTCTAAGCTCACCACCAAATCATAGATACCAAATTGGTAATGGGGATAGGCTAAAAGATCACCGCTCACGAATTCAATGTCCGGATATCGTTGCGTATTGGTGGCAATAGTAGCAGGCGACAAATCCAATCCGCTCATGCGCCATCCACGCGTAGCCAACCAACTGGCGACGCGCCCTCGTCCACACCCCAAATCAAAACCCCGACCGCCGCATGGGAACCGTTGACCGTGGATGCGCAGCAAATGCTGCAGCAACCGTTCCCGACTCTTTTCATCCGAGTAGTAGAAACATTGCACACGATCCATTAGTCGCCTCTGCTTCCGCCAAAACACATCATAAAATTCACTCTGCTGCTGCAGAGAAATTGCTCCCTTCGTCATATGGCCTCCTCTTTTGAAAGCATCGCCTGCTCCGGTGAGCTGCGCGTCTTTCCAACACGTGCCCTGAGCAATAAAATGCACAACGGCAGGATCGTGGTGAGCAAAATGAGCCCTCGCAATACGACCGCCCCCCATACTGCGTGGGCTGTGCCACAATACCGCGTCAAACCAAAAATCAACCCCGCCTCGGTCACACCCAAACCGGCAGGCATCAGCACGGCAATCAGCCCCAGCAAATAACTCCCAATAAAAATTGCCGTTACACCTAGCACCGGTGGCCATACGACGTCCTGGGGAAGAAAACTCACCACGACGCACCACAAACTCGCGCCGGGGAGCACCCATCCGCCCAAATACTGCCCGACATTGCAAAGATGTCGACTCGGGGAAAGCCCGATCGCCACCACGGGTCTCCCCATGCAGCGCAGCAGCCATCGCACGCACACGTCGAGCAGCGGAGAACAGACCACGAGCAATCCGATACCGGCAATCACAAGCAACGCCGGCATCGTTCCAGACGGGAAAACTCGCTGTAGCGCCTCAGGCCAAAGCGCCCACGCCACCGCTATCAGAAGTACTCCACTGAGCAAGGAATAAATCTGGAGCAGGACAACGGTCGCCCCTGCATGCACGGCAGAGATTCGATACCGATGCGCAAATGCCGCCACCCCCAAGACATTCGCAACCTTACCAGGAATATAGGCGAGAAGATTACTAATAAAGAACAATCGGACGGCTACAGACCAGTCAACCCGGCTTCCTAACATCGACATAATCCTGCGCCACAAAAGAATTTGGTAGAACCAATAGAGATCCAACAGCAATCCGGCCGCAATCCACAAGGGCCAATACCATGTGGCCGGCCCATGCCGCAGCACATCCCATTGCGCAGCCACCTGGTAACCGATACTGGCAACGGCAGCCGCTATCAGCAATCCCGTGGCCACTTGAAACATGCGTCTTCTCAAGTTCATGAAGTGCCTTGCTTGCCGCGGCAGCGCGCCCAACTTCGTCGACACCGCATTTTCCACACCTGCCACGGCATCGGCGTGGAAAAAAAACGACTGACCCGCCCATGGGATTCCACAGCGGACAATGAACCAGTAGTGCATGCCACGACCGCTTCCTCGAACAGCGAAGCGGCCACCTGAATATTTTTTATGCGCAGTGTCCGTTCATTATCTTCCGGAGCTACTGAGAGTCGCCGTTGCAACAGAATAACTCCTGTATCGATGCCTGTATCGATGCGATGCACGGTCAACCCCACATTTTGAAAATCACCCCGAGATAACGCCCAAAATTCCCCACGACTCCCCCGATATTCCGGCGTGATCCCCATATGGAGATTCAACGCACCCTCCTTCGCCCGGCCAAAGATACGCGGCTCCAGGAGACAGGTACCGGACACGAGGAGAAAATCAGGACATAGTCCGTGTAGTAATCGTTCAACCGCATCTGTATTCAACGATGGGAACGCCTCGTGACGCACGCCGGCGGGAAATTGAGGGCGTGCGTGTCCCCACAATGTCCGCTGCTGCAAGTGCACCGTCCGGCGATCGTACCAATACAACCATGGGACGGCGAATCCCAAAGTGAATACACCGCGCCACCGTTGTTGTCGCCACGCCCTACGGATTTTCTTCTTCAAGAGTTGCCATTGGCCACGCCGACGGTCTTCCGTAACGATTGCCACCAAACATAACCGCCGACTGGCCGCTAACTGGCACGCAATATAACAATTCGCCGGATCCGTGCGAGTCAGCAATACAACCGTTGGACACGTACCATCCGCTTGTTCTTCCGTAACACCGGTCATCGCGCACCATTCGGCATAGCATGCCATATATCGGTCACACTCTGCTGCAACGTCAGTTGTGGACACCATCCGACTACTGCGCGAATCGCCTCCACTGAAAGCGCTTGACGCCGAATGACGACCATCCGCTGCTCAACGTCTTCAACCAGCTGGACCGGCAGATGGACGGCATCTTGAACCAACTGCACGAGGGCTTGTAACCATGTTTCGCGCCCGGACCCCATATTGAACACGCCCCGCACCGACGCGCGCACCAGACAATGCAGACCGACCACAACATCCCGCACATCGACAAAATCACGTGACACCGCCAGAGAACCGACGTCGATCGGAATGTCTAGCAATTCCGGGCGATGAACACGGGCGCACATTGCATCCAGCAATTTCCCCAAAAAGAAATCCCGAGACATCCCCGGTCCGATCAGATTAGCTGGCCGCACGACACAGGCCCCGGCAACCCGACCGGCAGCGACTTCCCCCTGTAACCATTGTTCGGCCCGCCATTTAGAGGCGGCATATTCGCTGATCGGCCGCGGCAGCGTGTGTTCGACGAGCGGGAACTGGTCCGCGGACTGTTCGCCATACACGGCACCACTGCTCACAAAAAGCACCCACGGCGGCCGAGTCCGTAGCGGCTGCAAGACATTGCGCAAACCGGCGCAATGAACAGCATCCAATTCGGTTAGCGAACCAGTTCGCACCCCGGCCAAATAAACGACATGCGTGGCGCCACTCTGCGCCACCGCGTCTTGCCAAACGCCGGGTTCCCGCACATCCCCGATAATGGCATCCGCTCCCTCGACGGCACTGCCACGACGAACCACTATCGAATACGGTATATCCGGCGACCGTTGTTCCATAAATGCGCGACCGAGAAAACCCGTTGCACCGGTAATGATGATGCGCCCCACCGACGGTGTCGCTGCCATCAACCACTCCTCACGCATACCGTTCGAGCTCGTCGAGCGCTCGCTCGTAATCCTCGGGACGACCGATATCGAGCCAATACCCCTCATGGCGGTATGCGCCGACCGGCTCGCCGGCACGCAGTATCGTTTTGACTAAATCCGGCAGGTCACAACGTTGACCCTGTGGAATATAAGACAACACACGAGGAGAACAACAATAGACCCCCATACTCACATCATGATGCAAGACGGGCTTCTCACGATAGTCGGTCACGATGCCTCGGGAATTCAGTTCAAGCACTCCGAGGTCAATTTTCACTTCCTTCCGAACCGTCGCGATCGACAACGCATGCTGCTCTCGTTGGTGAAACGATGCAAAGGCCTGGAAATCGACATTCGTCAGGATATCGCCGTTGATCACGAGGAACGCGTCTTCGACTCCGCGCACCAAGTGCAGCGGTCCCACGGTCCCCAACGGCGTCGCTTCTTGTAAGTATTCAAGCTGCGCATTCCATTTTTCCCCCGAACCAAAATACGCCTCGATCAATCCCGACAAATATCCGACGGAAACCGCAATATCCCGAATGCCGGCACGAACGAGTCGTTCAATGACATATTCCAATATCGGCTTCTGGCCCAACGGCATCAGCGGTTTTGGCAAGATTGTCGTATACGGGCGCAGACGCCGCCCTTCTCCACCGGCTAATATCACAGCCTTCATCATCGCTCTCCGCCTCTATCATTGGCCTGCGAATACCACACCCCTTTATACATTATATCGGTTCGGCTTATAGCGCCCGGATGAGGCCGCAACATATTCGGCGACGTGGCGCAATCCGGTTTCTAATGCCACTTTCGATTGCCAATGCAACAACCGCGCGGCTTTTTCATTCGAGGCAATCAACTGGAACACTTCGCTCTGTGCCGGCCGGACGCGCTGCGCATCTTCCACAATAGCTGCACGTTGACCGGTGATGCGCATCAAGGCTTCCGCGATGTGCGCAATAGTGACCCCGACACCAGACCCGAGATTGATCGTCTCACCCAGGCACTGTACATCGCACTGCCCGGCCGCCAAAAATCCGGCGACAATGTCCGTCACATAATTCATGTCGCGTACCGGCGTCAACGAACCGAGCCGGATGGTGTGCTGGCCAGCCAACAGTTGGGAAGCAATCGTCGGAATCACGGCACGGGCCGATTGGCGTGGGCCGTATGTATTAAAAGGGCGCACCACGATGACCGGCAACGAAAACGCACAGTAATAACTCTCGGCCATCTTATCGGCGGCAATTTTTGAGGCCGAATATGGCGACTGCCCCTGCAACGGGTGCACTTCCGTGATGGGCACAAATTGTGCCGTCCCGTAGGCCTCACTTGTGGACGTATGGACAAAGCGTCGCACGCCCGTATAGCGCGCTGCTTCCAGTAAATTCACGGTCCCCTCGACATTGGTTCGCACATAACTCAACGGAGCCAAATAGGAATACGGAATCCCAATTAGGGCTGCCAAGTGGAAGATAACGTCCTGCCCCTCAGCGGCCTTGCGGGCAAAGGCGGAGTCGGTGACATCCCCTTCGATGATCTGACACGACTGCAGTACATCGCGACTCAACCCTTCCAAATTGCCCCAATCGTTGCGCCCATTATAGTGGACCCACGCAGTCACTCGAGCCCCCGCCGCCACTAAGGTCTCGACCAAATGACTGCCGATGAAACCGCTCGCTCCGGTTACCAAGACACGCTGTTGTCGATAGCTCATAGCCAATCAACTCCTCATGAAGAACACAACAGCCGCAGCACTTGCTCCATGGTACGGTCCAACGCATACATCGCCGTAATGGTTGCGGCCCGTTCCGCGTCAAATCTCACGCGCCCATCGAGCACTTTCGCGAGGTTTTCCGCCAAGGATTCTATATCTTCCGATGGACTCACGGCTCCCAAGTGCGAATTCCCGATACATTCGCGAATATCACCGACATCGGTCGCAATCACCGGTTTGCCTGCCTGGAGTGCCTCAAAAAACACCAGCGGCATTCCTTCCGATCGTGAGGAGATCATCACGGCGGCAGCTTTGGACAATTCGGCCATACAAGCCGTCTGGTCCAGCTGCCCCAACAACCGAATGCACGGGAAGCTCCTCCGGCTCAACGCTTCAAGCGCACTCCGCTCCGCCCCATCGCCGATGATGACGTAATCAATGCTCACGCCATTATCAAGCAGCTTTTGCACCGCTTGAATAGCGACATCAAACCCTTTAACACGCTCCAAGCGGCCAATACTCACGATAGTTCGACGCCGCGACGTCGTATTGGGAAGACACGCGGACGTTGTCTCCCCCTCCGCGCCAAGTGCAACGAATCGTACGTTCCAACCTGTTTGCTGCGTCAATAAGGACCCGTTCCGCTGGCTATTGGCCCAATGTTGCATCCCCCCACGTCCGAGCCAATACAAAAAAGGCCAAGCCAGCCGCCGGTTCACTTGCCGTATATCGGTGCCGAGCCACCAAACAGCCCTCGGGATTTCCGCCAATCCCAACGTTCGCAGTACGCATCCGGCCGGAATGCCCCACGCGGCGATGGCGGCATCAATTTGCAAGCCCTGCTGCAGCTGCCAACGGACCACTCGCCGCCATCGGTGAATCAAGCAAATTAATCGCCACCAGTGGTCCGGCCGCCAGGGTGATAATCGTCCCAGGCGCTCACCCGACCACGGGAAACTGATCACGCGCTCTCCAACAAATCCTTGCGGCAGTGCCGCCGCTTGCCATTGCGGCGTACACACGACTACATCCACGCCACTTTGCACAAGCCGGCGCACTAACGGCAACAAGAAACGTCCGCTGACGTCATGGACGTTGCACGGGTAACAGTGAGTCAGCAACAGTAGACGTGGCAATCAACACCCCGAATACCCCATGTGTTGCGCAAGCTCCGCAACCGTCACAAATGTGAGAGGACGCGCGCCGACATGTTCCGCTAACCAACGCACATTTTGAAACAGGTACCGTTGCCCATACAAATAATTGACGAGGCCGGACTTGGCATGATCGCCTAACAGTTCATCGCAATGAAAATAACTCAGAATGTACCGGTGGGGCTTCGACATGCGTTTCAAGGCGCTCGCGAACAAGGGCCGGCACACTCGAGAATGCAGCGTCACTAAAGGCACAAAATATGCCAGACCTCCTGACCAACAAAATTCTCGCCGCTTGATCTGCTCGCGCAATTGCTTCCCGATGCTTAATACGCAGTCGCGACCAACACTCGCAGGGATCTCCAACAGGGATAATTGTTTCGCCGAGTGCGCGCCCGCCATTTGGTAGTCCACTCGAGAGGGATAATACGGGATCGTCGGCGCGCGCGACCAGTCGGCCTGATCCATCGTTCCACGTCCAAGGGTATTATGACCAGGGACCGCAGAGTAATCGATCGTGATACCGAGCGCTGCAAGCGCGGCGAGTGTATCATTATCTTGATAGCACCAGCCCGCATGTACGGTGCGTGGTGGACTCCCCCATTCCGCTGAAAATTGGCGAAATCCATTCTCAAAACAACCTTCAATAAACGATCGGTCACCGATTTTTTGAAACCATTCTCCACGGGATGAATCCCATGCCCACAAATGCTGATGCCACGCAATTTCATCACCCTCCAGGCGCAACGCTTCCCACAACGCCCGAAAAGTCCGGACGCAATATCTCGCGTCGCCATGGGCTCGCGCCACCTGCTCATCAGCACGCACATTCCACGTCACCTTGGGCCACCAGCCGGTAGCATCCGCAAAGGCCTTCCGCTCGCGACGAAACGCCTCGATGCCGAGCGCAATGCCATCCCAACGCAATCGCTCCGCCTGATACGTCGGCCCACCGAAATTCGGACGATCCGGATCACAATCGCATCCGATGGCAACGGCCACTGGACCTGTCTCCTCATGATTAGCAGACATAGCGCTTCACGGCATCGGCAACCACTGTCACTTGATCAGCCGTCAGTTCGGGAAACATCGGCAAACTGACAATTTCCCGGGCGACTGTTTCCGTCACTGGCAGCGAACCTTCTGCATAGCCAAGACTGCGATAACACGGCTGTAAGTGCAATGGAACCGGGTAGTGAATCCCGGCGTCGATGCCGTCGTTGCGCAAGGACGCCAGCAAAGACTCCCGACGTTCTGCCGGCACTCGAATCACATACAAATGCATCACATGGGTTGCCTCTTCCGGAATATTGGGCGTCTGGACACCCGCCACATGCCGCAACAGATCCGTATACTGCACTGCACAACGACGGCGGCATTCGTTCCAGTCGGCCAAGTGGCGCAGTTTGACCGCAAGCACGGCCGCCTGTAATCCGTCGAGCCGACTATTCACGCCTTCGAGATCGTGGACATATTTTTGCGTGCGGCCGTGGTTGGCGATCATGCGAATACGCTTCGCCAGTGCTTCATCGTCGGTCGCCACCGCACCGCCGTCGCCATACGCCCCTAGGTTTTTGCCCGGGTAGAAACTGAACGTCGTGGCATTACCGAAACGCGCGATCGGTGTACCACAGTAGGAGGCGCCATGCGCCTGCGCCGCATCGCCCACCAGGAGCAGCTGATGCCGCTTCGCCAATGTCGTGAGAGCCTCCAAAGCGGCGGGCTGTCCATAGAGGTGAACCGGCAAAATGGCCTTCGTGCAAGCCGTGATTTTCCGTTCCACTTCGGCAGGATCAAGATTGAACGTTTCGGCAGAAATGTCCGCAAACACCGGCCGCGCTCCTACCAACCGGACGGCCTCGCTGGTCGCAATAAAGGTATGAGATGGAAGAATGACTTCATCATCCGGCCCTATTCCCAACGCCCGTAACGTCACATACAGGGCATCCGTCCCATTCCCGACTCCAACGACGTATCGCACACCACAAAATTCGGCAAATTGCCGCTCAAATGCAGCCACGGCGGGACCGCCGATGAATTGTGCTTGCGTCAGCACGGCTTGGAGAGCCGGCTCCATCTCTTCTCGAATACGCTGATACTGTTGCTCCAAATCAACCAACGGGATACGCCATTTCGTCATACTATACTCCTCTCAACCCATCGTGTTGCACACCGAGACCCAGTGGAACTAACCCAATCCCCACCAGACCCCACACCCAGCGAAAAGCAATCACATCAATATCAAGCGCAATTATTGCAACAATCCCCAGCGCAATGGCAACGGCTTGCGCGCGCCGCCCCCGATGCAGCAACCCCCAACCGAGCACGACACATGCCCCACCGCCAACCAGGAATCCGACCAGGCCCATCTCCGCCAGCGACGTGGCATATTGGCTCTGCGCCGAGGCATACTCGTGCAAATCCGGAGGCAACACACCTTCCGCTTGCAACGCTTGCCTCCCGCGCCCGTACTGACCAAGACCCAGACCAATGACCGGGTGCCGCCGGAATAATGTCCATGCCCCGTACTTCAACCACGCATAATGGTTAAAGCCATACCCGAATTGGAATGTCCACTGTTCCATGCCGTATCCAGGACGCAAGAAATAGACCGGATTCGGCCGAACGCGGCCCCGATCGTCAACGATCATCTCCTTCTTGAAATCGGGATGGGTGCTGTACGATGCACCAACATGAAGCGGATAGAACACGGTAAATGGGATCAGTGCGAACCACGTCAGGAGTCCCACCACACAGAATCCTATGCCTCCCCAGCGCCACTTTCGCGTGCGCCCTATCCAATACCACCCAATGCCCGTGGCAACCAGGATGCCCACGACTGTCCGTGACATCGTCAAGGCGCCCGCTCCCAATACCCCTACCGTCCCAGCGATAAGACGCCATCGCGAGGGCCACCAACCACGCGCTTCCATATACAGCATCACCGGAAGCGTCATCCCTGCCAAATAGGCCCCGAGCATATTTGCCGTCGGCTGCAGAAACGAGTGGGCACGGGGAACATAATCCACCCAGCTATCGATATTGAGCGCAATCGCAATAATGCGATACGGATGCACTAGTGCATTTTCCACTCCACACAGCAACAATCCCAGTCCCAGCACCACACCGCCCAGCACAATCCCAAACGCAATTGCCATCCAATTCCAGAGCTGCTCCCCCATGCGATACCGTACTCCATGATGATACAGGAGATAGGCAAGGCCCCAGAGATAAACAAGTTTACCGGTCTCAATCCAGGCTTCACGCGGCACCGGCGCATTGCGGACGGAAACACAAGCGCAACCGATCCACACGGCCACCGCGCATAGTGCGATAGGCGGCCGCACCAGACGTTCGGAGCCGTGGCCCATCCGCCACATCATGACGAGCAAGAGCAGCGCAACGAGCGCTTCCGTCACCTGCAGGCGATACACCATCGGGTTGAAAAGCATGATCGGAAGCGAACAGACAATAGCACACACTAAAGTCCGCGAGATTGTTTCGCTGAAGGACCATTTTCCAGCATTAGTTGCAATGCCGACGGCTTTCATGCGGATGGGGGTTGGACTCGCCGTAATGTGGGCTGAATTTCCACCCAGTCGGGATCGGGCAAAGCCGCCACTGTGGTATTGAACAACGTATGAAATTCGTGACGCAGCCGTTCGACTAATTCCGCAAGGAAACCGAACAGCAGGAAAAACACGCCCATCATTTCAAACACAAGCGCGGTCCAAAAAAAAGGGCGAATCTGCGTATGCCATATCAGATACATCATCGTAAGCGCACCATGCAACAGCAGACCCACCCCCACCAGCACCGTCCCCACAGTGCCAAATAAACGCATCGGCTTCTGACTAAACTTTAACAGAAACCACAGACTGAGCACATCGACCACGGCAAGCGGAAACCGTCGCAAACCAAACTTCGAACGCCCATAGCGACGCGGGTGCCAATCCACCTCCGTCTCCACGATCCGATATCCTGCTTGCGAGAGCATTATGACCATAAACCGATGCCAATCTCCACGCAGTTCCAAGGCCGGCAAACAAATCCGGCGGAACCCTTTGATCCAGTTCATATCGCGCAACGCCGTCCCAAAAAGGTAATTGCTGACCACATTATATATTTTCGAAGAAAACCGCTTGCCGTCACCCCGATGCCGCCGGCACCCGACAACGACATCCGCCCCTTCCCGAAAGCTGGCGATCATCCGGGGAATATCTGTGTCCGGATATGATTCCAAATCAGGTGAAATCCAAATGATGTGTTCGCCCCGCGCATTCACAAATCCGGTCTGCAGCGCCTGCGTCAGTCCCCGATTACAACGATGGCGAATCACTCGGACGGTATGCGGATACGCATTCACAAGGTCGGCGAACACGTCGGCCGATGCGTCCGTGCTCCCGTCGTCGACCAACACCACTTCGCCTCGTACGTGCTCAGCTTCGAACGCTTGGAGACAGCGCGAAACGAACTCCTCCAGATTACCTGCTTCATTGAAGGCGGGCCCGACGACGCTGTAATCGATCGCTGCGGAAGGCGCGTGTAACGGCTCTGAAAGGGGAAGCGTCATGGAGCAACCATTCTGTGTGATGCCTTGCACGGCACAACGTGCTGCGCATCCATCATATAGCGGCGCCCGCACAGGCATGTTAGGGTCTCGGAAAGTGGGCGCCCGCACATGCAGACATGTCGATAAAACCGCGCTGGATTACCGAGCCACAATTGGTACGCCGGGATCGATTTGGTCACGACCGCCCCTGCGGCCACTACGGTCCATTCACCAATCTCTATCCCGCAAACCAACGTGGCATTTGCGCAGATCGTGGCATTTTGCCGAACGACGGTTCGTTCCCAACCTTTCGCACCGGTACGAAAATCGGGATTGGCGCGTGGGTAGCGGTCATTCGTAAAGGCCACTTCCGGCCCCACAAAGACATAATCTTCTAAAGTCACTCGCTCCCATACCGAAATGCCCGTCTTCAACACCACCCCATTCCCCAGAGAAACATCCGATTCAATAAAACAGCCCTCTCCGATGTTGCACCGCTCACCGATTCGCGCGCCCGGCAAGATATGGACGTCGCTCCAAATGCGCGTCCCACGCCCGATCTGCGCCCCCGCCACGCGGGCAGAGGGGTCGATTTGGCATTCGTGATGGTTACAACGAGACGACATTATTTTTGACCCAATCGACACAGGCGCGGCTTAAAACGCAAATGCACTTCCCGACCCGTTTCCGCCGATTCATAAATCGCGTTGATCAATTCGAGCGATTTCCGCCCTTCAATCCCATCCACGAGGGCTTTCGTGTGATTACGAATACTTTCGACGACCCCCTGCAAATACATCGCATGCCCGTGCGCAAATTGCTGTTCCGCCGATCGCTGGGGGCCACCCCCCTGCCGCATGGCGTCATCTTCCGGGGTCGGGATACTAAATTCCCAGTGCTTCACCCGATCCGCCGCAAACCCACCCAGTTCAACAGAGCCGCGCTCCCCTAACACACTAATCGAGCCTTCGAGATCCCGGGGACGAGTGGCCGTCGTTGCCTCCACGACACCCAACGCACCGTTGCGGAATTGGAACATCGCCAACCCGGTATCTTCAACTTCAATATTGGACAAGCGGGTCGAGATCTTCGCCATCACACTATCGACCGGGCCCATCATCCACTCTAAGAGATCGATGTGATGGCTCGCCTGATTCGCCAACACGCCGCCATCCATGGCCCACGTCCCCCGCCAACCGGCCTGATCGTAATATTCTTGTTTGCGGCACCATCGGAGTCGCACTGCCCCCAGCACCAACTTTCCAAACCGCTCATCCACAAGCGCCCGCTTCAACCCCACGACGGCCTCGTTATACCGGTTCTGTTTGACGACAAACAGTTTTACACCGTGTTCGTCACAGGCACGAATCATCGCATCTGCATCGTCTAACGTCAGGGCCATCGGCTTTTCAACGACCACGTGTTTTTTCGTCTGGGCCACCTGGATAGCATGGGCAGCATGCAACCCGCTCGGCGTCAAGACGCAGACCACATCCACTTCATGCTGGGCTAACAGCCCATCGAGATCGCTATAACTCGGCACTTCAAAACGTGTCGCTACGGTACGGGCCATGACCGCGTCGACATCACAAACGGCTACTAAGCGGGCATGCGTAATTTGGCGCAACGCTGCAGCATGCTTGACGGCAATTTTCCCGCACCCAAACAGCGCAAATCGAACCGTTTCCATAAGACCCGCACCTTTCCGCTATCACCACCCGACGCACGCCCTCTGCGGAGCCCGGATAGTCGATCTCCACACACGAATCAACGAAAACCGCGTGGCATGACAGAAAAATGCGCATAACTAGAGCGCACCAACGCAACCAACAGCCAAAAGGAGGTCATCAACTGAAAAAAGTAAAAAATCTCGTCAGTTGTACCGATAAAGGCAAACGCCAGTAACACGGCACTCGTCGAGATGCCGAGGAATTGCGCGTACCACGGGACATGCGGCCATCGGGCCAACGCGCGACATTGGCGAGCCACAATATACAGCACACGCAACAGCAACAGTGCACCCACAAGACCGACTTCAAACAAGAGCTGCAGATACATATTGTGCGGATGATATCCAAGGTAGAACTGGGACGCGAAAAAACCGCGTCCGAATACAAACGTTTTCATATCCATATGACTCCACGTCACATACCACTTCATCAGGCGCTCTGCTAACGATGGATCCATTTGCACCTCGCCCCCAATCCATTCACGTAACGGCGTGGCCTGCTCGACGAGCTTCGGATCGCTCCAGGTCCCGAAGGCGATGTCGGAACGCTGCCCCAGAGTAATGGCCATTTTTCCACGAAAATCGGCGCTTCCACCATATAAAGTCAAGAGCACAACGGCTCCCAACAGGATCGGCACCCAAAGCATGCGCCGCACCCAGAATACGTACCAGCCGACGCAGAACAACCCCACTAACAGCGTCCGCTTAAACGTCAACGCCACCATCAGTAAATGGAGCAATATGGCGACTGCGCATCCCATTCGCAACCACGGAGCATGCACCCAGGGATTGCGAAAGACGAGAAAACAGCTTAACAGCGCCACGGTGAGCAGGGAGAAGCCAAAATAGTTGATCCGATCCTGCACGAACGTGGAAAAAAACGGCGTGAGCGGATTGGCACCCGGCTCGTGGGGATCAATACATAACAGGAACAGCAGCCCAATGCACAATTGGACCCCACCTCCGACCAGCAGAGCTCGCAAGATCGTCACAATTTGGGTCTTATCTTTGAGAATATTCAGAACAAGTACGTACAAACTACTCACTTCAAAAAACTTGAACAGATAGAGCAGACACACGGTGGCTTGCCCCCCACGCAACGTACTCAAGTTCACGAGAATGGAGGCGCCGCCCCAGAGGACAAATCCCATCAGAGCACGCACGCTCGGATCGATCCGCAATGCGAGTCTCCCCTGTAAACATTGGCGGAATAACAAGCCGCACCAGAGCGAAAGAATGAGTAGGTCGTACAAACTAATTGACACCGGCTGCCCCGACTCATGGCCAAAGATGCCGGTCCGCACGCCTGGCGTAATGATGGCTCCGAGATTGATTTCCGGCGACACGGGAAGACAGATCGCGAGCAAGAGCAAGCCATGGTAATCGTTCAGTGCGCAGACGAGACATAGACCAAGAGCGATGGGGAGCAGACAAGCCTGCGGCAACTCAATGGCCGTCCCACACCACGCGGCCACGACGACTACAGCGACCAGCCACCATTGCCGGCGTACCGCGAGGGCTGTGCTTTCGTGTACTGTATCAGTCACTATTGCGTCCTATCGACGCTGAGCGTGTAATTGAACCACCTGAAATCCATCCCCTTCACACAACAACTCGCTCCGATACCCGACGCGCTGAAACGCTTCCAAGTGTTCCTGCTCGGCAGGCCCAAACGTGTAAACAATGGCCTCCACATACTCGTGGCCCACCGCCGGCAATGCGCGCACGACGTCATTTAAATTCCGCCACCGCACATTGAGCCCCCCATACAGAATCGGCTTCGGATTCGTTGTGATGACGGCAGGATTTTCCAGATGCTGTAGTTCCAAATGCCGAGTCACACGCTGATAGCAGGCCATAATACTTTGTTGCACTGTCGGCCGCAAGTAGGTCGCCGTTCGCTGGTAACCGACATAGACAAGCGATGCGCACCCCAGCAATAACAGCACTGCGGCAACAATCGGCCTCCCCCAGACCGAGCACCGATTCAACATGCAATCAAAGCTTGCCCCAACCATGACGGCGAGCGGGATCGTCAGCGGCACGAGATACCGATTACTGACTCCGAACACCAGATAGCCAAGGGAGGGAAGTGCAAGGCCGCTCGACAACCAAAATAATCCAACAGCGGATTCCCGCGCTCTTGCAACGAAACACATACACACACCGAGCAACGGGAAGAGGAAAAAAGGAAACACCTGCAACGACGGCAAACTATAACAAAAAAACCGCACATTCTTGACGATGCGTTTCAGAAAAAACGTCGGCTTGACGGTTGCTAAGTGCCAAAGAATTTGCAGATCCGACAATCCTGCAGGAACTTCTGCACCTGAAAATTCGCTTTGAAAGGACAGCTCCGCATCGCGCAGCACGGCTTGAAAGTCTCCACTCTTCCCCATCCCTTCAAATTGGAAGAGATCGCCCCCGACTTCCAGCATCCGAACGAGCTTCCCCCCCACTACATTGCCGGGATCCAGAGCGTCAAACCACCACTGCTTCCCCACCTGTGCCAGCGTAATGGGAGCGGCATAGCAAAGAATCAATAACCAACCGGTGGACCAACGAATGCGACGCCACCGCAGCAAACCAAGCAACGTTCCGCAGAGACCCACAGCCAAGAGCAGCCCCTCGGCGCGGGCCCAAAGCGCAGCGCCGACAGACGCCCCCGCTGCAAGCATCATCCCTACACGTTGGCTTTGAACAGCGCTCCACAGACACCAGGCCGCCGTTGTAAAAAAGGCTAAATAGAGCACTTGCGTGCCGGAATAGAGGATCGTCACATTTGTGGCCGGCAACACGGCTAAGAGGTAAAGGAGCAAGCACGCCGCACGATTACCAAACAGGGTTTTCGTGAGTTGACCCGTGGCGAAACCAAGCCACATCGCGGAACACAAGTGGACGACGCAATCGATCCACTCGGGATCATGAAGCAACGCAAAGAACGGCGCGCTAACGAACGAGTAAAGCGGCAGCAACGTCAGCGGCGTAAAATCGTTTTGAAAGCTGAATGTTCCGCGCTCATAGAGATTGCGCGCCGCAATGAGATACAGTGATTCATCAAAGCCGAGCGACGACTTCCACCACAGCCAAAAAAACTGTGCGCTCGTGAACACGACCATGCCCCAAAACAAAGACCGCGACATCGAACGGATATGTTGATTCTGGTCGGGGCGAGCGACCGGCGCGGGTTCCATGAGACGATCTTTGTTGATCACGAACGGCACTCCTGGTGCTCTGATGGTGGGGCACAACCGGCCTGAGTCCCTGACGCAGACTCATCTTTGAGCGCCATATACTGAGCCATGGTGCGCAAGCGAACTGAGAGGATAGAAATGCGGGCAGTCAGAAAAACGAGAAAAGCGATGATCACGACAAACGTCATCAACGACAACGCCGAAACCGGATAGATCGCGCCCAACAAATGCGTCACTTTCAACAATACCCGTTCGGCGGCCATGAAGAAAATGGTGACAGCGGCTCCACCCAACCACGCAACACCATATTCGACCTCCATAGCACGGCGACGCATGAGCAACAGCACGATGGCCATGAGCAGTAAAGCCAAACAAATGATAATAAACCGCCCCGTAAAATTCATCGCAGCGCCCGCCTAACACTAATGGCTTTGATCAGCAAGACAACCGTGAGCAAGACGGTTTTGAACGGGTAAAAAGAAGCGTGCGTCAGCGAATGCATCGAAACTCCGGCAAGTCGTGGACGTGCTTGGATCGGAATTTCCACGACACGAGCGCCGCGCCAGATCAGATACACGATAGTTTCCGCGTTAAAATCGCCTAACGTCTCTTGGACGAGCCAGTGCATCCCTCTCCGTGTGAGCAGCCGCAAACCGCTTGTCGTATCGGTGAAACGATGTCCGGTTAGCAACGAAACAAAGCACGCAAAGAGCACGCTCCCCCAATGACGCAACCGACTGGCCGGCAATGCCATGCCCCTCTGCAGATACCGCGAGCCGATCACCATATCCGCCCCGGTTGTGCCTCGTTCATGGATCAGGCGAACAAGTGCTTCCGGATCATGCTGCCCGTCTGCATCAAAAAAAATGCAAAATGCATAATCGCGCTGCAATGCGTACCGCATCCCCGTTTGTAAGGCTGTGGCATATCCCAAATTGCACGGATGTGTCACGCACAGCACTCCTTGGGAGATCGCAATACCCCTCGTTTGATCATCGCTGGCATCATCGACGACCAAGACATCCACATCACACGTTTCCCGCCGACCTGGCATCAGCAACGCACGCAACACAGCTTCCAGATTGGTTCCTTCATTATAGGCGGGAATGATAATAAGACCTTTCCTCATGACAGACACTCCCTCAAGAGCGGCTCCATGCGGTCGCAGGTAGTCCGGATATCGTATCGAAATCCGAATCGCTCCGGATATTGCAACACTTGAATGACCTCCGTGACATGGATCGCAAGCGACGCGGAAAGGCGATGGGGGCGCCGCGCTTGCAGCGCACTGACCATCTCTACAGGACCGCGACAAAAATCAATCGGTTTATAACGCCCGGAACTGCGCAATGTCGGCTTCCGGGCAAAGGGCACCTTCCAATTCAACTGCCAGTGATGCCCCCAATTCCATGGGATCCAATTCAACCAACGCTCCCACCGCGTGCGCCAGTGCTCAAAACGATACTCGAATGCTCCACAAAGCCGCCGCTGTACATGGTGCCGAATGTATACCGGTGCAGCATCGTCACGAATATCTTTCGTGTACAACACTCCCTCATCCCCGACAATCATCAACGATTTATCCAGTGGGGCGACAATACTGGTCGTTGCGCGTGCAACAATGCGCTCATCAAATTCGAGACAGCCCAAAGTAAAATCCGGCGTGCGGGAATCAACGGCGATCCCCTTATCCGGTATTTGACACGAGGCAAAGGCCGTCACGCGCCGGACGGGGCCAAAGAACGCAACGAGCCACGTCAGAAAATAGGCCGCATGTTCATATGTACAGCCCACTTCAAATTCGTCTTTTGCAGGCCATTGCGCTCCCGAGCAGCTTCGCCAATTCCATGGTTGTTGACGCGACGTCATACCCGCATCGAAATTGACATACACGAGACGAACCGTGCCGATCGCTCCGGCACTGAGCGCGTGCCAAATCGTTTGCGCCGTTTCCCCCAACACACTGCAGGGAGCGGATCCTAAGGCCACGCCTTTGGTCTGCGCCAATGCCATCAGCTCGGCCGCGCCCGCCGGATCCATGGCAACCGGCTTTTCCGAATAGACATGTTTACCGGCCAACAAACAGGCACGATTCGTCTCGTAATGACTCCGCGGATTAGTCAGGTTGATCACCATCTCGATGGAGGCATCATGCAGCAAGGCATCCAGGCTCTCAAACGCGTTGACACCATAGTACGCGCGGAATGCGCCCAATCGTTCCGGATCGCGATCGAAAACGCCGCACAATTCTAACTCAGGATGACAAGAGCATGTCGCCATATAGAAATCGGCCACATATCCACAGCCCAGAATCGCGACGCGCATGAATTCCCCCAGCTTCTATGATGTCCGTCCGAAACACGTCGACCGCGCCGAACCGCCAGAGGGTTCGGCAAGCATGCGTTCAATTTGAAGCAAGACGTTTACATTGCGCACCGCATCTCGCAGCAACGGCGTTTCTCCGCGCCGACTCGCCGCGCCTTCGCGAAGATGCCGAAATGCCTCACAGACTCCATAATGGTCGTGAAAGAACCGTTGCGTCTGACCATTTATATTGAGCGTCGAAAAGTCGTGAATGACGGCATTCAAATGATCTCCCACAACAATAAGGCGCTCTTTAACGTCCCAGGCCCGATCCCCTCTCGTGGAAAATGACAACGTCCCGACCGCGCGATTTTCCAATTGCAGATTGACAACAAAAGAAAGAGCCGTTGAATTCTGCATCCGTGACTCGCACACCGCCGACATAACTTGTACCGCCACGACCTTGGCACCGCCGAGGTACTCGATCAGGTCCAGATAATGACAACACGCCATGTGCAGCACGCCGCCCCCTGAGCGGCGATCCGCTGTGCCTGGCGGGATCGCAGAACCAAAATTCACCAGATAATGGAGCAGCAACGCGCTCCCACATCGCTGATAGGCCGGATGCCGTCGCAATGCCTGTATAGCGGGTGCAAAGCGCCTATTGAATCCCACCATACAGCGCGCACTGTGTGCGACCGGCTCCAGTACTGCAACACCCGCCTGATCAATCGCGACGGGCTTTTCGCAATACACACGGAGATTCTTTTCAAGCGCTGCTCGAATATGCAGCGGATGCAAGTAGTTCGGTGTCGCGATTAGAATATTGTCCGCGCCGTGAGCGTCCAACATAGCCTGATAGTCACCATAGGTGTTGGGGATATCAAATGCCTTGGCCAAATTATTACACGTCACAACGGTGTTGGAACAAATCGCGACGACGCCGCCTCCGGTCTTACGGATCGCGGGGATCAGCACCGATGCCGTATATGTTCCGGCACCCGCGACCATCCATTGCGGTTGCCGGCACTTCACGGCTCCCCTTTGTCGACGAATGGCACCAACCGGCAATACAGCGGCCTGCATGTGGAGATCATGGCCAGCCCACTCGTTCAAAACATCTGCGGCGCTGAGCAGCTGTTCATCGAATAGCCCATTGTGGATTTCTGCACTCGTATAATGTGACTTGAGGACAATCCCGGACGAGCACACAAACACACTTTCTCGTGAGCTCTCGATCGACATCACACGAACGGCATCGACCGAGAGTGGACGGGGCAGCCGGCGATAATACACATATCTGAGCAACTGCGTCAGACCGATTTGGCGGTACAACGCGAGAAACTCAGTCCCCAAAGCGACCAAAGATCGCAAACACCGAATCGCCCGTCCTCGGGGCGCTTCGGTGGGCGGCACAGCTTTCCTGAGAGTGTAGCCGGCAATCAGTTTGAATGCGGGCAGCCCCGTACCCCAGACCAGTGGATCGATCTCGGTTCGAAAAAGCTTGCCCTTCCAACGCAAAAAAAGATCAACCTGTGCTTGCGACTCCACGCGCCCCCCACATGGCTTTCTCAATTCAACGGTCTACCTGACGGCACGGCTCCAAGTCGCAGCAAGTAAGAGAATAATGGATCTCGCTACGACCCTGCATAATAATTTTTGCCGCCGGCGTTACGCGACCATATCCATCACTATAGTCATATTGCACCCGCTCATGTTGAAGCGCCTCTCGAATAGAAAGTTCCCATCTCACATCCGACATGCCAATCAATTGATACCGATCCCCATCTTGCACAACGCGCCAGCATGGCGCGAAATGGATCGCGCTGACAACCGAACGGGCTTCCAACAGATCAACTCGGCACCGATCGCTCACATCAATACCGCGGCTATGGACTCTCACCTCGCGCATCACAGGCACGCGATGCGCTGCGACAATAAACCCCTCATGCTCGACGGAATAACGCTCACCATCCGCTTGGAGATCATGCGACCAAAACACGCGGGGCGCGTGGGAAACTTCGAATAACCCGGGCCCCAACACACACATCTCCGCTCCATCGATCCGCGTGATGTTATGCATCGCTGCAGAGCGGTACAAATTGCGAAGCGCCCGGTCTTGAAAATAGATATTCGTGCCCGGGTCCACAACCAGTGCCCCCACAGACGTCTCTACGGTATAACTGCCGACATCACAATGGCCATGCCCACCACGTCCGCTCATCCCAATATCAGCAAAATCGATCACCATTTTTCCCCATGAATATCTGGCGGCTCCATACCCAGCAACGCGAAATATTCGCCGACCGGGAGAATCGGAAACTCCATTCGGTCGGTGGCAGGCGCCGGTAAACATCAGATATTCGACATCGACACCGCCCGAGCCAACCAGCAGCCCATCCGGACTGAGCGCTTCCACAAGGGCGAAAAATGTCCGCGCATCATTGATATCGTCGACAACCCCGAGGGTAAAACCACGTTCCGTGCTTGCATCACCAAATGCCGGCAACATCCCTTGCGCAGTTACCATGGCCCGCAGGAAGGCTGCCATCCGCTGTAAATACGGCAGCACATCACGGACACCATAGTTGGCCGCCAGGAGTAATAACTCCCCAATGAATCGGCTGTACGCAAAAGACCCCTCGCGCGTAAAACCGTCGGCATCAATTTGCTGCTCGCATTCTTGCAATAAACGCCGTTCCCACAACGAGAGTTGTTCACGCGCGAGTGTCGTCCGGATAAACGTTTTCAGGAAAACGATACACGCCACACATTCGCAAAAAGCAAAATTGTTTCTCCGATCGTAGTGCATCGTGTTGTACATTTGCAAATAGGCATACTCACGAAAGGCCTCTCGCGTGATCCAACGCACAAGGTCCGCCGCCTCCGGTATGTCTGCAAATAATTGCAACGCCAGCATCCAATGAATCAACCGCTGCGCCACATTGAGTGTAATCACATACGCGACCCCATAACCGACTCGAAAAGTCGCCCGCCAGTGCCGCAATACTGTTTCGAGACGGCTCAGATAATCGGGATTGCGCGTGCACCGATAGGCCAATGCAAAGAGGGGAACAAAGCCATGCTTGCTCCACTCGATCGGGAACATGTAATCGCCGTATCGTGCTCCACTGTCACCATACTGCGAATAATCGAGCCGCTGCTGGTGACGGCAAGGGAACACACGTCCAGACTGCGCATCCAATGACCAGTGAGGGCATGTATCGCAATACTGCTGCAACGCGCTGGCGATCGACGGCTGGGTCGCGATGATATGGTTCCACGCGACGATATCGATTGAGACACGCGGCAAGTACATCTGCGGATACAACGACTGACCTCGAAGACGCCGTTGCGCCTGTTGCGAGATCAGTAGACTATCAATCCCCGACCACCCACAAAGCGCATACGTCGCGCGACGAGAAATTCGCCGAACAGAGGCTCGCACTCCATAATACCGGATTTTCCTTAGACACGCTGAAAGACTGTTAACAATTTTTTCCATATGCGCCGTCGAATAAAATACCGCTTTTGTAAAATATTCATCAGTTTAAACAAACGGCGGATAC
The DNA here is from genome assembly GCA_016210045.1 of Deltaproteobacteria bacterium. Taxonomy (NCBI): domain Bacteria; kingdom Pseudomonadati; phylum Myxococcota; class Myxococcia; species Deltaproteobacteria bacterium. The sequence goes on from JACQUX010000029.1 coordinate 114,169, forward strand.
GGCCCGTTGGTGAGCGGTAAAGAAATTTCCAAAACCAATTGTATTTGGCAACGCGGATCTGCACGAGTAACAATAAAGCCGCCACGAGATCCATAGGTCCCCATGGCATCAACCGCGCATTGGCAATGCGTGGAACGCGCGCCGTAAATAGGCGGCGGAGAAACCAACGCGCTCCCAAACCTTGTTTTTTGTATTGTAGCGGACCGTATTGACTTCTCACCACACGATCCGCCGATAATGCTTCGACGATGAGCCGCTGCTGTCCCAGCATCGTCCGAAGAACTTCTTCCCCAGCGGCGGTCCGAGCCACCAACACTGAATAGCCACCATCTTTGCGATCCAAGTATTCCTGCAGCCAGGCATCGCCCAGTGAAATGTCGGCCAATTCATTGAAATGATCGGCACAATAGAGACAGGCCGGCAAGATTCCCGCAAATGCGACGTGATCGCGCACCTCTCCCTCGATCTCGTCCACCTCTCCATCGGAAAAGGTCACTTGCGTATGACCAGGCCAGTGCCCTTTCCGAGAGAGCAGTTGTGTGACCTGCGGTCGCCGCTCGGACGGAATCCGAGACCGCAGATATTCCGTCACTCGAAAATGGCTTGCGTAGCCACAAAAAATGCCGAGCCTGAGCACGATGCGCTCATTCAATTTTTTAATCCGCAAACCAGCTTTACGCAAACTATCCTGCTGGCACGGGATCCCGACAACCGCAACCTTCCGAAAATTACCATAAATAATTTGGTCAACCGCCGCCATCGCAGGAATCGGCACATAATGAGATCCCGCACCGGAGGCCAGATCCTGCGGAGACGTTACTATGATCCCCTGATAATCCATCGGCCCACGAAAGCCCGGCACGACAATCAATGCACCATCAATACGGCCCTGATCAAACATCCAAGTCAGAATTTCCGTAATGACCCCTCCGCTTGCGCCGGAAAGACGACGTTCAGCATTACTTGAATAGCCTACGAAACATTCTCGATACCGACCCAACAATGGGTGTTCGCGTGCCGATTCCCGCTCAAACACTTGTTGCTCCAACACTCGATAATCAACCGCATCCATGACACAGGTATCTCGGCACAACGTGCATTTTTCACACCGCTTCTCATCGAGAACACGAAGCTTCCACCCATCAAGTGTAAATGATTGAATCTGTAAATTCTTCTTTGCACCGAGACCGGGGCAAACGCCCAGACATGCACCGCAATAACAACACTGATCGCTGTTGGCGATATCCAATACATGAGGAGGATGAGTCATAGCCCCACTCTCAAGTGCGTTGCCGGCATATCAAGCGTTTGACGCGATCGTGTCCGTATCGCATGAATACCATGTACTATCCACTGTCCCCACACACTGCGCAGGCGTTTCGACAGTGCCATGATGGCCACTCCGTAGATCAGGATTTCAACAGCGAGCACCAGCGCGGCGAGAAACCAATGTTGCACATGGGGCACAATGAGGTGCCCCACGGACCATCCCAACGCGCCACTCGCTCCAACTTTTGCCAAATCCCACCATGGGTACGGGATAGGCAGCCATGCCCGCGAAATCACACCGCTCACCACCACATTCGCCGTCATTGCACAAATACTGGCAATGCCAGCACCATAGAGACCATAGTGAGGAATTAAATACATGTTCAAGAAAACATTCAGCAGCGCCGCCCCCAACGCCGTGATCGCAATGCCGTACGGCCGCTGCGACATATACATGCCGGACGCGGAAAAATTAATGAGCCCACTGACCAGCTGTCCGACCAATAACAGAGGGAAAATGCCGGCTGCCGACGCATATTCTGCAGACGTCATGATCGGAATGACCCAGGGAGCGATGGAACTCAGAAGTATTCCGAGCAAAACCGCCACAACACAATACTGCAATATCAAATTCGACAGATACTGCCCGGTTCGCTGGACGCCTTGCTTCGCGCACATACGACTATACGTCGGAAACAAAAAAAGATTCGTCGGCCGCGTCAGCACGCTGGCCAACGCGGACGCAATCGTGGAACCAGCCACAAAAACCCCCGTGTCCTTGGCCGATAGCAACCCATGCACGACAAAGCGGTCCCCAACACTGAGCAGGTAGACACCACTGATGACAACCGCATGGGGCCACCCATAGGCCACAAAATTTCTGAACAAAGCGCCATCAATGCGGATCGACAGGGCGCTCCGATTGCCCCGTACAATACAGAGCATGGCCAACACACAGACACTGGCCTCCGCAAGACAAAAACACTGCAATAGCAGAAGAACGTGCTTTGAGAAGCCCATCAGAAGCACAAAGCCGAATGTGAACAACAACATTTTGCGCAGCCCTAATAAAATATTAAATGCGCTCGACGCGTGCTGCGCACGAAGGACACACATCGCAATTTCGATAAGCACGCCGAACAAAACCGCCACCGTCGCCCAACACCATCGCTCCTCTGATATGATAAAAGAAGGGAGTGGGAACAGCTTCACAACCAACAGCAGACCGCACAATGCCCCACAGCCAAGCAGTAATCCTCCCCCGAAAACCGTTCCGTAAAACCGCTTTTGCGCCTCACTCGCTTGCTCCTCATAATGCGGAAAGAACCTCACCACGGCTTGCGGCAGGCCCAGCGCTACGAAGCCACTGAGCAGCGCCACAACGTTCAGAATGAGCGTCAACGCTCCGAAGTCTTCAACCGCAAGAATTTTTGAGAAGACAACCAGAAACGCAAAGGCAAAGACCTGGCTCGCGACGGTGCCAAAAAAATATCGCGTCAGATGTTTCATCCGATACTGCCCGACGATGTTCCCACCGAATGGCGCTGGTATTCGATAGTCCGGCGCAACCCCTCATCAAAACCGATGGCTCCGCAAAATTGCATGCACTCGCGGATTCGGGCAACATCGGCGTGGGTCCGAGAGACATCGGCTACACGTCGCGGAGAAAACTGCAACGTGCTCTGCGAATCGAGCAGCGAAATGACCGCGCGCGCCAACTCCAGGATGGAATGCGTTTCTCCCAGCGCAACGTTATACACTTCCCCACAGACACTCGGTGGGGCCAAACACGCGCGCAGATTGGCTTCGGCGACGTTGGCCACATAGGTAAAATCGCGACTCTGCGTACCGTCACCGTATATCGGCAGCGCGCGATTCGCCATCGCTTCGGCGAGAAACTTCGGAATCACTGCGGAATATCGATCTTCCAATGGTTGGCGAGGACCATACACATTGAAATACCGGAGTGCCACAGTCGGCACACCATAGACTTGACTGTAAAAACGGCAGTACTGTTCGCCGATCAGTTTGGTCAGCGCGTACGGAGAAATCGGACAACACGTTTGCGACTCCCGTTGCGGAAACTGATTCGTATCACCGTAAATCGAGCTCGATGAGGCAAAAACGAAACGCTGAATAGCCTGCTCGCGCGCCGCTGACAGCAAACACAAGGTTCCATTCACGTTTACATCGTGAAATTCTTCCGGCATTTCCACCGATTTCGGCACACTGCGTAAAGAAGCTTGGTGGGTCACATACGTCACGCCGGTCATCGCGCGTCGAACCATCGCGGCATCTCGAATATCGCCCTCAATAAATTCAATGCGCTCCCGAACCGCGTCCAAATTCTTCAAGACACCCGACGACAAGTTGTCGAGCACGCGCACCGGGTAGCCGGCTTCTACGAAACGCTCGACCACATGAGAGCCGATAAACCCTGCCCCCCCCGTCACCAGCACGAGCTCACGCGCGTCCATCACGATCGCTCCTCCCGACGCTGACGTATCGATACCCCGCGTGTTCCATGGCCTCCGGATCGTACACATTGCGGAGATCGATGAACACCGGCGACTTCATCAGTTCCTTCATGCGCACCAGATCCAACGAGCGGTATGGGTTCCATTCCGTCATCAAACAGACCGCATCCGCCCCATTGCATGCGTCGTACGCATCCTGGCAATAAACCAGGTCCGGCAGATGTTTCCGAGCCTCCTCCATCGCGACCGGATCATGCACGCGAATCCGCATACCTCGATCCGTAAGCGCCGGCAGAATCGTCATCGACGCGGCTTCTCGCATGTCGTCGGTCTCTGGTTTGAAGGCCAGCCCGAGCACCGCCAACGTCTTCCCAGAGCAGGCGCCGTCGAAAGCTCGTACAATCTTGCCCACCATGCGCGCCTTTTGTGCGTTATTGACTTCGGCCACTACTTCCGTGATGCGCGTGGGCGCATTATGTTCCTGCGCAATGCGAATCAACGCCAGCGTGTCCTTCGGAAAGCAGGAACCGCCGTAGCCCGGGCCCGCATGTAAGAATTGAGGACCAATGCGCGAATCCAACCCCATTCCCCGCGCGACGTCTTGGATATCCGCCCCTACGACTTCACACAGGTTGGCTATTTCGTTGATAAAGCTGATCTTGGTCGCTAAGAATGCATTCGAGGCATACTTCACCAATTCTGCGGTTTCGAGCGACGTCACGGCCAAACGGTGACTATCCAGACCCAACGGCCGATAGACCTCTTGTAAGATGTGCCACGCCCGCTCCGAGGAGACCCCAAGGACCACGCGGTCCGGATTCAAAAAGTCCTGGATGGCTGCGCCTTCCCGCAAGAATTCGGGATTCGAGGCGACGTCGAATTCGGCCTGAGGGTTGACCTCGCGAATCAGCCGCTCGACCTGCCGCGCAGATCCCACCGGCACGGTCGATTTATTGACAATCACAGTATACCGATGCAGGCGCAACGCCAGAGATTGCGCCGCTTCATAGACATACGACATATCCGCATAGCCATTCCCGCGCCGCGACGTTGGCGTGCCCACCGCAATAAATATGACATCGGCTGAGGCAATACATACATCCCACGAGGTGGTAAATTGTAACCGTCGCATTTCGATATTTTTCCGCAACAACTCATCCAGTCCCGGCTCATAAATAGGGGAGCGCCCTTGTTGCAGCAGCGCTATTTTTTTTTCGTCCAGATCCAAGCAGGTCACGGCGTGCCCGCATTCAGCGAAGCACGTCCCGCTCACGAGCCCCACATATCCGGATCCAACGATCGTGATATTCATACGCAGCTCCCATCAACTACCACACTCGCCCACTCCCGTCTTGCAACCGGATGTAGATCACAGTGGTTTTTTTGAGGTGCTGGCAATAATTCGCAACTCATGACACTGTCAAGATCAAACCACGAAATGTGCTTTCGGTGATGCAGGGTTTGGATTCCAATTGCACCGGCCGAGACACTCTGCCATACACTTCCGAATCTATGCAATAATGCGTACAACAGCGGCAACGGCCGTCACGTTCCCTTCACTGTATGTCGAACACTCCCTCGCTCCCAACAAAACGTCGCTCGGTCGGTCAAAAAATTCTGGATGCCGTCACGTTTCCAATACGGGCACTGACGCTGTTTACAGAAGACGGTTGGGGGCTTTCATCATTGCGCACCGAACGTTTTGACTACGTCGCGCGCTTCGTCCATGGTCTGTGCCTCGACATCGGGTGCGGGGAACACAATCTCTTTATTCGCAATTTCTTGGGCGGGCACGGCCAAGGATTCGATGTATTCGCGTATGAAGGGCTGGCCCAGAATGAATTAGTAACCAATTTGGATCATTTCCCCTGTGCCGACTCCACCTTCGACACGGTCACACTGATCGCATGTCTCAACCACATCCCCGTGTCCGCGCGAGCGCGGGAGCTGGGAGAAGCCTATCGATGCCTCAAGGCCGGCGGCCGAATCGTGGTGACCATGGGAGTCCCATGGGCGGAGACCCTCATCCATCGAGTCATTGCATGGTACGATCGGCTCTTCGGCACGCATTATGATATGGATACCGCCCGCGGCATGGCGCCGGGCGAGACATACTCGGTCCCAGCGCCATGTATTCGCGCGCACCTCGCAATGGCGGGGTTCCGGAACGTGTCCATACATCGGTTCTGGACCCAATGGGGGCTGAATCGGTTGTTCATCGGGTGGAAACCCATCGCGACACCCGACATGCCCTAAGTACAACGCATCCACGATGATCAATTTGCGCCACGGGCGATGAGATAATCACCCAACACTAAGAAGTCGAGCGACGCATGATGGAAACAACGCAAGGCATCCGTGGGGGAGCAGACAATCGGCTCACCCTGCACGTTGAATGACGTGTTCAGAATGACCGGGATGCCGGTTCGAGACTCGAAGGCTTTCAGGAGTCGCCACCACCGTTCATTCATTGACTGGGAGACCGACTGCAACCGCGCCGTGTGATCGACATGGATCGTGGCGGGAATACGTTGCCGGCCGATGACGGTCGACAGCGGGGCAAAGGACATGTAAGGCGACTGCATGTCACCGGCAAAAAATTGCGTTTGGGCTTCAACGGTGACGGATGGCGCGAGCGGGCGGAACGATTCCCGGAACTTCACCTTCGCATTAATGATATCCCGCATTTGTGCAACACGTGGATCCGCGATAATACTCCGATTCCCCAGCGCACGGGGTCCAAATTCCATGCGCCCTTGAAACCATCCGCCGATCTGCCCCTCTTCCAAACGACGTGCCGTTTCCGCATAAATATCATCTATTCGCTCCCACGAGAGTCCAGCCAGCGCCACCGCTTGTTCAATAGCGGCATCGGAATAGGCCGGCCCCAAGTAAGGGGATGCTGTCGCCGGTACGCGCACACGGTCCAACAGATGATGGTACAGATACAAGGCAGCCCCAATGGAGGTACCGGAATCAGCCGGCGAAAAGGGAACATACGTTTGTCCCACCCCGCCGCGCACCTGGAGCTTTGCATTGGCCACACAATTGAGCGCACAACCCCCGGTTAACACCAAATCGGGCAGCCCGGATTCGACACACAACGCTTGCACCATATGCGACATGGCCTCTTCAAACCGTGACTGCAATGCCGCCGCAATATTCATATGATGCGGAGTGAGGGATGTATCGCGTACGCGCGCCGCACCGAAGCAGCGAACAAACCGATCCGACACCCATCGTTGTGCACCCCGTAGATGGTAATCGAAATAGTGCAGATTGAGCTGAAATGTCCCATCAGTTTCCAAATGGACGAGATCCGCAAAGGCCTCACGCAACACCTGCGGATCGCCATACGACGCCAGCGCCATGACTTTCCACTCATCGGAGTTCGGTTGAAAACCGAGATGATGAGTAATCGCCGAATAGAGAAAACCGAGAGAGTGCGGAAATTGTATATTACGAAGCAATGTCAGACGATTGCCTTGCCCGACATAGAAACTGCTGGTCGACCACTCGCCGATTCCATCGACGACCAGCACATTCGCTGCAGCAAACGGGCTCAGGAAGAAACTGGCGGCGTGCGCATGATGATGGTCAACGTAGACGACGGACACGTTGCTACGGAAAGGAAAGACCTTCCGCAACAGGTGCCGCAACCGCACCATACACGGATAGCGCTTCAGAAAGGGGTAATGCAAAGACGCACCCCGAAACAATTGGAGCGATTTCGGAAAATATCGCAACACGTGCCGAATGATTTGTTGCGGTTCGATCCATGGATTCCAATAGTACGCAATCTGTGAAATGTCGGCGGCATCAACACCGCCCTCTTGCAGACAATATTGAATGGCCAGTGCCGGAAGCCATCCATCATGTTTCTTGCGAGAGAACCGTTCTTCTTCAGCCGCCGCAATAATCCGACCGTCGTGAATAAGCGCCGCTGAAGCATCATGCCCAAAACAGTTGATACCAAGGATATACACGGCGCGTAGGAACCACAGAGATGGGAGGCTGTCAATCAGATGGTGCACAAGCGTGCCGGCGACGCATCTTATTGCCCACCCCCCGCAACACGGCCAACTCCTCCGCCAGGCGCGTGAACGCGGGGAGGTCGAGAGATTGGGCGCCATCGCTGGCGGCAGCGGCTGGGTTGGGGTGGACTTCGATCAGTAGGCCGTCGGCGCCGGCGGCGGTCGCGGCCTTGGCCATGGCGGGGACATAGGCCGCATGACCGGTGCCGTGCGACGGGTCGACGATGATCGGTAAGTGGGTGAGCTCTTTCAACACGGGAATGGCGTTTAAGTCCAAGGTGTGTCGCGTCGCGGTCTCGAAGGTCCGGATGCCGCGTTCGCAGAGGATGACATGCGGGTTCCCGCCGGCGAGGATGTATTCGGCAGACAGCAGCCATTCCTGGATCGTCATGCTCATCCCGCGCTTCAACAACACCGGACGATTCAACCGCCCCACTTCTTTCAACAGCGGATAGTTTTGCGTATTGCGCGAGCCGATCTGGATCACGTCGGCGTATTCCGCGACGGCGCCGACGTCGCGCGGGTCGAGCAGCTCCGTGATGATCGGCAATCCGGTGACTTCGCGGGCCCGCGCTAACAGTCGCAGCCCCGCTTCGCCGAGGCCTTGAAAATCATACGGACTGGTGCGCGGCTTGAACGCCCCGCCGCGCAAGGCGTTCGCACCGGCCGCCTTCACAGCCACCGCGACTTGGAGCAACTGGGCTTCGTCTTCGACGGCACACGGACCCGCCGCGAGGAAAAACGCGCCCCGACCGACCAATGCACCTGCCGCCCCGACCGCTATTTGCGTCGGCTGCGGTTGCGCTTCACGACTCGCTAATGGATAGGGTGCGTTTCCCACGGCCCGCTGATTACGAAGTGACGCATTTATTGTCAACCAACGGCTGACAAAACCTTGACAAATTTCCTCGCTTCCTTCTTTTATGATTTCGACATGGGTCCCTTTGACAAGGTGTTACGAATTTCGCGGCAGCTCTGGATCGTCGTCGTCATGGGCATCGTTCTCCACACCACCTCAGCGGCATCCGAAGCCGAGCCGGCATGGGTCGCGCAACTCACTGCAACACTCGGCAACGGCGCGCTGCTCGTGGAAGACCAGTCGGGCCGCACCGTACTCGACTTGCACGCCGATGAAACATTCGTCCCCGCCTCAATCCTCAAGCTCGCCACCTCCGCGTGCGCACTGTTGACGCTGCCAAATAATTACCGCTTCCAGACCAGCTTCCACTACGGCACCAATGGCGTGTTATACGTGAAGGGCTTCGGCGATCCGGCGCTCACGTCGGAAGAGTTGGCCCAAGCGGCGCGTGGGTTGCGCGGGCGCGGCGTCCACGACGTCCGCGGTATTGTGCTGGACGACTCGTTCTTCGCGCCGCATCTGGCCATCGACGGCCAATCCGCATCGGCCAATCCCTACGACGCGCAAAACAGCGCATTGTTGGCGAACTTTAATACCATTTTTATTCGCAAGGCGAAGAACGGCCAAGTCGTGTCGGCCGAACCGCAAACGCCGATCACTGCAATGACGCTTGACCTGGCGAAGGGACTACGCGCGGGAACGCATCGGATCAACGTCTCGCGCGATTCCGGCAAGGCGCTGCTGTACGTCGGACATCTGTTGAAGGCATTTTTCGAACACGAGGGCGTCGCGGTGGCTGGTGAAATCACCGCCGGCCGCGTGCCGAACGGACTGGCGGCCACGTACGTGCATACCTCGTCGCAGTCCCTCCCGCATTTAATCCGTGCATTGCTCGAAAATTCTAACAACTTAATGACCAATCAACTCTTCCTCACGATGGGCGCGCAAAAATTCGGCCCACCCGCGACGGTCGAGAAGGGGCAAGCGGTGATGCACGAGTGTTTGAAGACGCAGTTCGGGTGGCGAAACTTCGTCGTGATGGAAGGCTCCGGACTCTCGAAGCAAAACCAAGTCACCGCCCATCAAATGATGCGCTTAGTCCGTTTCTTCGAACGCTATCGCGACCTCGTCCCAATGAAAGAACCCCCGTTTCAGGCCAAGACCGGCACGTTGAATGGCGTCTCCACACTGGCCGGATTTTTCGACACCCCAAGCCGCCACCACTATCGCTTCGTCTTAATGCTGAACGCCCCCGGTGTCGGCTATTGGTCGAAGTTCAAAGTCGCCAAACTCCTCTACGACGGCCTCTCCGGGACGATGCTGAGTAAGAAGTAACACAACAAAATATCAGGTTGTATGACCACAATTTATCGGATATATTGAGTTCATGTTCTCCAGATATATAACCATCAAACATGACTATAGTTTTTTCTTCTTTGGCCCCAGAGGGTCGGGAAAATCGACCTACCTGCGCCAAACTTTTGGGAGTCGGCCGCAGACACTCTGGATCGACTTACTCGACCCCGATGAAGAGGCCTTATTCCAAGTCGACCCGAATGAGCTAACGCGGCGTTGTCAGCCGCTGCCCGCCGGGACTTGGGTCGTGATCGATGAAGTGCAGAAGGTGCCGCGGCTGCTCAATCTCGTCCACAAACTGATTGAAGAACGCTCGCTCTACTTTGCGCTGTCCGGATCATCGGCGCGGAAGCTGCGACGCGGCGGCGCGAATCTGTTGGCGGGTCGGGCGTTCGTCAATCACCTCTACCCCTTTACGGCGCAAGAATTGGCGGGGCATTTTGATCTGCATCGCGCCATGGCCTGGGGGACTTTGCCAAAGGTCTGGTCCTTTGATGAAGACGCACTCAAAAAAAACTTCCTGCAGGCATATGCGCATACCTACTTGAAGGAAGAAATCCAAGCGGAGCAGATCGTGCGCAACTTGCCCACCTTTCGCAAATTCATCGAAGTCGCCGCACAAATGAACGGGCAACCGATCAATTGTTCGAAAGTCGCGCGCGAAGTTCGCACCGATCACACCGTCGTCCGCACGTATTTTGAAATATTGGAAGATACGCTGCTGGGCTTCCACGTGTCGGCATACGCCCACTCGCTGCGCAGGCAACAGCGACAGGCGCAAAAGTTTTACTTCATCGATTGCGGCATGCTCCGGGCGCTGCAGAAGACGCTCGACCTGCCGGTGCGACCCAAGACGTACGAGTATGGGCGGCTCTTCGAGCAATTCGTGATCAGTGAATGCTTCAAACACTGTCAATACCGGGCCCGCGATGAAACGTTACAGTATCTCCGCACGAAAGACGGTGTAGAGGTCGATCTCATCATTAGCCGCCCGGGGAAAGCCACGCTCTTCATTGAAATCAAATCGACCGATCAGATAATGGAACAGGATTGCTCCTCATTGGCCCGGATCACGAGTGGGCTCGACGACAGCACGGCGCTCGTGGTTTCTCAAGACCCGCATCGCAAAACGATCGGTCACGTCCAGGTCTTCCCATGGCAGGAATTTTTCACGGCCTTCTTGGGGGATCGGCTATAAAGGATCATTCGAGGAGTGCCGGTTCTACTCACTCTCGAACAACGGCACGGAAAACCCTTCCTGCAGAGCGGCGCGGGCGAGGCGGGTGTCGAGAGTGACAAAACTGTGCCTGGTGGTCTGATCGGCGCAGGCCACCAGCGCCGCTGCGAGTTGCAACGCATCGGCGGATTTCAACGGAGGACGCGCAGCAGTCGGATGGCGCGGCGCTTCACCGCCTCCACGTCGGTCACGAAATGGAGCCCCGCCGCAATCCCCTCCCACACTGCGAACGCCCGTTCGGCCTGCGTATGGCGGAGCCGCCGCTCGCGTTGGAGACGCGCGAGCGCGGACGCGACTTCGACCGGCGTCAACGTCCACGCGACGATCGCGTCGCTCCGCTCGTAGAGCGTGAGCACCGCGCCGCTCGATCCCTCCCGCACCACTAACGGCAAGCAGGCCGCGGCGTCCCAGAAGTTCACAACCCCTCCTCACGCTCTGCAAGCAAGGCCCGCACCGCCCCGCCTTTCACGCCTTTCAGGATTCGCTGTTCGATCCACTGCCGCGTCGGCCGCCGCCGCGCCGCCGGCGTAATCACCCCGCGCCGCTCCAGCTCGGCCAAGAATGCCGCATCATCCCCCGGCACGCCGTGGTGGCGCGCGGGACTTAAGCGCGCGACGGGGCGATCCCGGTCCATCACGAGGACTTCCTCGCCCCGCCGCACCCGCCGCAAGACGGCGCTCAGTTGATTCTTGAGGGAGGAAATATTGATCGTTGACATAGCCAGAATATAGCGCCGCTATCAGGCCATGTAAAGGCCATGTTAATGACAGATAACGCCGTCACGTGTCTGCTTGACGATGTTCCATCTCAATACGGGGGGTCGAGATCGCGTGTTGGGGGGCCCAGGGTACGCGGTCACGGCGCCATCGAGGCGCCGCGCCGCTCACCCTCGCCGATTTCGTCGTTATATGCCGCACGGGGAAATCGGCTGCGAGAGCCCCTGGGCCCCCCAACACGCGATCTCGACCGTTGCACCATCAGGCGCCGGGGCAGACTGTGCCGATGGACAGCCCCTGCATTGTGATGGTACTCGCTTCAATATGCCCATAGCATGTCGAAATACGGCGGTTAGAACGAGAAACCGTGCTGGCATGCATCCAACATGCTATCTCTGCGGCACGCCGATCATGGGACATTCCTCGTACGACCATGTCCCTCCAAAACAATTTTTCCCTGATGTACTGAAAAAGGCCCCGAATCTCGTCACTTTGCCAACTCATGAACACTGCAACAAGGAGTTTCAGCGTGATGAGGATTATTTTCGCCTGTCGCTCGGCCCGCTTGCAATGAAGACAACAATGGGGAGCCTATTATGGAAAGACATTGCAAGGAGTATGAAACGTAAAGCGGGACTGGGCCTGGTTCGTCAAGTATATGCTGAATTTCAGCACAGGACGCCTGGAGGGATCTATTATCCACCACGATGCATCGCTAAACATTACGATGCTCAACGTATCACGCGAGTGGCGTGGAAAATCATCCGAGGGCTGCATTGCCATACCATCAATAATGAGTTCGTCCCCGAAAATGCGGCGCATTACATTTCCTTGCTCGATCCGGCACAGCCACAGGCCGATTTCATTAATCAATTGCTGCGCTTGATCACGTCACAGGAGGAACATGGACACCACCCGAGAGTACTTGCATATAAATTCAAAGAAGCATGTGATGAGGCCGTCAGACTTTATGCATTCGGCATAAGACTATGGGAGCATTTTATTTTTCTCGCAATGTATGATCTGGGCTCGCGTGTCGCTGCGCTCGTCGACGTGGATTGCCCAGCTGAAAGTGGAGGTCCGGCAGGGGCGGAGGGCGGTCCCTCGGGCGAGTCTGAGCGGTAAGGACACCATCGCGTAGCGATGGCATGGTCCGCGTCGCGAACCGAAATCACTATCAGAACACGATGAACCATCGCCCCCTCCCCGGCCCTCTCACCCCACGATTTGCAGATTGGCGTATTGGACCATCAGGGTTTTCAGGCCGGCGCGGTCGAATTGGACCATGACTTTTTGTGCAGCACCCTGCCCTTCGATCTTGCGGATCACGCCGGAGCCGAAGAGCGGGTGCATCACGTGGGTCCCGATCCGCAGCGTTGCGGCTTGCTCTTCCGGGCTTCGCTGATCGTAACAGGGGCTCACGTCGCCCCCTCCACCGGCAAAGCCGGATGGAGCCTCCCCCTCAACGCCGCTGTGCGGCTGGTGACGGATGCGTGACTGGTGACTCGCGGTCCGTGCCCCAGCCACCAGCCACGAGTCACCAGTCACGCGTTTCGAGTCACTAGTCACGGCCCCTTCCGGCAGCTCTTCCAGGAAGCGTGACGGCACGTTGTACTGTTCGCGGCCGTACAGACGGCGCCGCTCCGCGTGGCAGAGATACAGCTGTTCGCGCGCGCGCGTCATGCCGACGTAGCAAAGACGCCGCTCCTCCTCGAGTTCGTCGGGATCGTCGAAGGAGCGCGCGTGCGGGAATAAGCCCTCTTCCATCCCGACGACGAACACAATCGGGAATTCGAGCCCTTTCGCCAAGTGGAGTGTCATGCAGTGCACGGCGCCGCCTTCGTTTTCCAATCCATCCACGTCGCTCACCAGCGAAACTTGGTCGAGGAACTGTTGCAACGGTGTCGCCTCCACGGTCGGATCATAGGCCGATTCGGCCAACGCGCGTCCGAGTTCTTCGAGATGCGCGACGCGTTCCGCCGTCGCGTCGTCGTCGCCTTCGTGCAACCATTCGATATAGCCGCTGCGTTGAATCAGTTGTTCCCACAATTCCGCAAGCGAGCACGTCGGCACTTCGGCGCGCAGTTCGTCGATCAGACGTCGGAATGTCATGACGCGCTCGCGCGTGCCGGCATTCAGGATGCGCAGCACTTCGCCGTCGCCCATGACGTCGTAGAGACTCCGCGCGGTGCGCGCCGCTTCGTCGGTCAAGCGGTCGAGCGTCGTCTTGCCGATCCCACGCGGCGGCGTATTGATGACACGCGCGATCCCGATCCCGTCGTGCGGATTCACCAGCAGCCGCAAATACGCCAGCAAGTCCTTCACTTCTTTCCGCTCGTAGAATCCGACGCCGCCGTAGATCTTGTACGGAATCCCGGTGTACCGCATCGCCTCTTCGTAAGGTCGCGATTGCGCGTTGGTCCGATAGAAGATCGCGACGTCGTGGTAACGTGCGCCGTTGCTGCGCGCCTTCGCGATTTGCCGCGTCACCCAGCCGGCTTCGTCCAAATCGGTGGCGTGCGCGCGCACTACGATCGGCGCGCCGACGGCGTTGTCGGTCCAGAGATCTTTCGGTCGTCGCTGCGAGTTGTGCCCAATGACGGCGTTCGCGGCCTGCAGGATGGTCTTCGTGGAACGATAATTCTGTTCCAGTCGGATCACCGCCGCTTGCGGATAGTCCTGTTCGAACGACAGGATGTTGCGAATATCGGCCCCGCGCCATCGGTACACAGAATTATGCACGACCATCCCTGCAGCCACATAATTACGCATATGGGGGATTGAGAGGTCATAGACCTTCCCCGTGTAGCTCACCGACTCCACCGATTCGACCGTATCCTCCACAACCTGATGCCCCTGCAGCACCGGCACGACCATACCAGGCTGTAAATGTGAGGCCGGAAGGAAATAAAATGCCTTTCCAGACGTCAATCGGGCACGAGAAACCACCGCTAAGTCACCAAGTGCGGCGATGTCACTCGCCAACGCATGTCCCGCTTCATAATCCTTGCGTGAAGTCTCAATACGCCAGGTCCCCTTTTTCCCCGTTCGCACTGGAAACCGGGTCGCTGCTAATTTCTTCAACTTCGGATCTGACGTAACCAACTGAATGCGATGATCGTGCCAACGACCGCTGTCGTAAGTCCGTCCATCACCGAACATCGTAAACCACACATACTGACGATGAATCGCACCACGGATCACAGCATAGGGCCGATGGTGGGGATAGCGCGGATCAAGGTCGAGATCGGACATCAACCGCTGTGCGGCGCTCTCCGTATCGACGGCGGCAAATAATTGATCGATATGTTGCTGACGGACCGCCAACCGACGACCACGGACAAAGAACACCATAGTCGGGATTCCATAACGAACGGAATATAACTGCTCATACATACGAATTTCACCGAGATCGGGAGACGCGCGCAGGATCCACATCGCATCTGCCACTTCTTGATTGGTCCGCACTTGAATCCCATTCAACAGCACGCCGTCTTTTGAAGTGCGAATGCCAGACGTCGTACCAATGCGATACCCGATCCCCCGTTTCCACATCAGATACACGTAATGCATGCCCGGCCGCGGCTCGAGCCGCCCAAAACAGAGATGATTCGGTGTCGCCTGGATCACCGCTCCAGAGTGGAGACGAATCCGACACAACGTACCGGTATAGGGACGCGACATGACCTTTTGAATCTTCGCGGTCGTCACCCTCCCTCCTCCGTGTCCCACCAACACTGCGTCGCCGGCACGCAATCGCTCTATCGGCTGCCATCCCTGCGGCGTGCGAATCGGCGTACCAGCCGGAAGACATTGATCAGGGTCTCCGACCACGCAGACGTTGTCGTGGGCGGCGCTGAGCAGACGGACGAGTTCGTATTGGGAGTGATTGGTATCTTGGTATTCGTCGATCAGCAAATAGCGGAAGCGCGATTGGTAACGCGCGAGCAGCTCCGGATGGGCGCGGAACATCCGCACCGGAAGCGCGATCAGGTCGGCGAAATCGACCGCGCGGGCGCGGCGCAAGGCCGCTTCGTAGAGTGTATAGACTTGAGCCAGCCGTTCGCCGTACGTCTCTTTCGCATGCGCGGCGACGTCGGCGGGGCTTAAGACCTGATCTTTGGCGCGCGCAATCTGGTTCAGAAACGAGCGTGCGGGAAATTTTTTGTCGTCGAGATTTAATGATTCGAGGATCTGGCGCAGCAGTTTCATTTGATCGTCGTCGTCGTAGACGACGAAATCGCGCGGCAGCTCGATGGCCGGCGCCTGTTCGCGCAGCAGTCGCAACCCTGCGGAGTGGAACGTCGTGATCCACATCCCCGCGATCGCGCCGACCAATCGTTCCACGCGCTCGCGCATCTCGCGGGCCGCCTTGTTGGTGAACGTAACGGCCAAGATCTCTTGCGGACGCGCCCGTCCGGTCGCGATGAGATACGCGAGCCGATGGGTCAGCACGCGCGTCTTGCCGCTGCCGGCGCCGGCAAGGATCAACAACGGCCCGTCGGCCTGCTCCACGGCCTGCCGTTGGGGGGGATTGAGATCGTTGAGTTGCATAATCGCTGGGTGACTGGTGGCTGGTGACTAGTGACTGGGGAACGGACTACGAGTCACCAGCCACTAACCACCAGTCACCAATCACCCTTTCATTCCACGGTCACACTCTTCGCCAAATTGCGCGGTTGGTCGACGTTCAGGCCGCGACCGTCGGCGACGTAGTACGCCAACAACTGCAACGGCAAGACGGTCAATGCCGGTTGCACGCGCGGCACCGCGGCCGGGATTGTGATCACTTGTGTGGCTAAGCGGCAGATCGCGGCGTCGCCTTCGGTTGCGATCGCGGTCAACGCCCCGCCGCGCGCTCGGATCTGTTCCAAATTGCTGATCACTTTGTCGTAATACGGGCCTTGCGGCACGATGCCGACGACTTGCATCGCGTCATCCACGAGCGCAATCGGGCCGTGCTTCATTTCTCCGGCGGGATAGCCTTCCGCGTGGGCATACGAAATCTCTTTCAGCTTGAGCGCTCCTTCTAATGCAATCGGATAATTCAATCCGCGCCCGAGGAACAGCCATTCGTCGGATTGCACCAACGCCTGCGCCACCGCCTGGCACTGCGGCGCGCGCTGCAACACGGTCTGCATTTGATGCGGCAGTGCCACCAACGTCGCGATTTCCGTTGCGATCGAAGCTGCCGGAAGCGCTTCTCGACGTTCGGCCAGCGCCAACGCCAACAAATGCAACACCACTAATTGCGTCGTGAATGCCTTCGTCGAAGCGACGCCGATCTCCGGACCGGCATAGGTGTACAACGCTGCATCGGCCAAGCGCGCGATCGAGGAATCGACGACGTTCGTCACGGCCCAAACGACCGCGCCTTTCTGTTTCGCCTCCAGCAATGCCGCCCGCGTGTCGGCCGTTTCACCGGATTGCGACACGGCGATGAATAGATCGCCGGGACCGATCAGCGGATCGCGATAACGGAATTCACTGGCCAAATCCGTCTCCACCGGAATGCGAGCAAGTTGTTCGATCAGGAACTTGCCAACCAGACATGCGTGGAACGCGGTCCCGCAGGCCACTAAGAAGACGCGCCGCCACGGCGCACCGCCGGTCAATAGCCCGTCGAGGTGCACGGCGCCCATCCCTGGCGTCACACGCCCTCGTAGCGTATCCGCGACCGCGCGCGGCTGTTCGTAAATCTCTTTCAACATGAAATCTTTGTAGCCCTCTTTTTCCGCCATTGCTGCCGACCACTGTACTTCGCGGATCGGGCGCTGCACTTCGCGCGCGTCTGCGTCGCGGATCGTGATCCCGTCGCGACGCACTTCCGCGATATCGCCGTCTTCCAATGCCGCAATACGGCGCGTGTGTTGAATGATGGCCGGGATATCGGCGGCGGCAAAATGCTCATCGTCGCCGAAACCCAGAATCAGTGGAACCTCTTTTTTCGCGCAATAGAAGCGATCCGTCACGCCGTCAATCACGAGGCAGAGCGCGTAGACCCCACGCAGTTGTTGCAGCGCCGCTTGCACGGCGGCCAACGGCGCGGCTCCGGCGGTGAGCGCTGCGTGCACTAAATGCGCGACAATCTCGGTGTCGGTCTCGCTGGTGAACGCGTGCCCCTGCGCGATCAAGCGCTCCCGCAGTTCCAAATAATTTTCGATGATCCCGTTATGCACGACAGCCACGCGGCCGAATTTATGCGGATGCGCGTTTTCGTCCGACGGCCGCCCGTGCGTGGCCCAGCGTGTGTGCCCGATGCCTAACGCGCCCGGCGGCGGTTCGCGTTGTACCAGTGCGGCCAAGCGATCGAGCTTCCCTTCACAGCGGACGATCCGCGTGGTGCCGCCGTTCATCACCGCGACGCCGGCCGAGTCGTAGCCGCGATATTCCAGCCGTCGTAATCCCTCGATCAAGATCGGACACGCCTCTCGCGACCCGATGTAGCCAACGATACCGCACATAAGCGAACTCCCTATTTCCGCTTCCAACCGCGCTTCACCACTTGGCGGCCGCGTGCGAGCGCCAGACTATGCGGCGGCACGTCGTCGGTAATCACCGAGCCGGCGCCGATCGTCGCCCCGTTCCCAATTCGGACCGGCGCGACGAACGCGGTATCGCTCCCGACGAACACGCCCTCGCCGATCGTCGTTTGATGTTTCGCCACGCCGTCGTAATTGCACGTGATCGTTCCACACCCGATGTTGGTCTTCGCCCCGATCGTCGCGTCGCCGAGATAGGTCAAGTGGTTCGCCTTCGCGCCGCATTTCAACCACGCCTTTTTCGTCTCGACGAAATTGCCGACGTGGACGTGCGCATCGAGCCGCGTCCCCGGGCGCAGCCGGGCAAACGGCCCGATGCGACAATCCGGGCCGACCACGGCGTCGTCAATCACGGAATACGGTAGTATTGCGACGCCGTCAGCCAGTTGCGCGTTCGTCAGCACCGCACCGTGGCCGATCACGCAGTTGCGGCCGATTCGCGTCGTCCCCGCCAACGTGACCGACGGCCCGATCACACTTTCTTCGCCGATCGTCACCGTGGCATCGACGTAGGCCGTCGCCGGATCGAGGAAACTGACGCCGCGCCGCATCCAGTCGTCGTTCAGTCGTCGCCGTAGGGACGCCGCGAGTGCGGCCAATTCGGCGCGCGAATTCACACCGGCGAACTCCGTGGCGTCCGACGCCGACACCGCGACGAGCGGCGTCCCCGCCGCTGCGGCCAGCGCCGCCAAGTCGGTCAGATAAAATTCACGTTGCGCATTGCCCCGCCCGATCCGCTTTAGTTGAGTAAATAGCCACCGCGCATCACAGCAATAAATGCCGGTGTTCACTTCGCGAATGGCCCGTGTGCCGGCATCCGCGTCGCGCTCTTCGACAATCGCATGCACCGATCCGCCCGTGGTCCGCACGACCCGCCCATAGCCGAACGGATCCGCCGGCGTCATCGTCAGCAATCCGCCGGGCGCCGCGCTGGCCGCCACGGCATCAACGAACGTCTGCAGCGTCTCCGCGCGCAGCAGCGGCACATCGCCGCAGAGGATCAGCACATGCCCCGCAAACCCGCGTAATGCCGTCGCGGCCGCTTGCACCGCATGCGCGGTCCCGAGCGGGTCGCGTTGCACAGCGATCTTCACGCCTCGCAACGCCTCGGGCAACGCCGCTGCCACGACGGATCGCGAATCGGGATTGAGCACCACGACCAACTGCGCCGGCCGCAACGCGCGCGCCGCCGCGAGGCCATACTGCAGCAGCGGCTGACCGGCGAGCGGGTGCAGGATCTTCGGCGTGGCGGACCGAAACCGCGTGCTCCGGCCGGCCGCTAACATGACCACTGCTAACGAGGATTTTGCCACGCGCGGTCTCTTACTGGGGCCTCCGGGGCAAGTCAAGAAAACGGACGCGGTCGCCCCGCAACTTGCGCAGCGTGCGGCGCCGATACTGACAGGACGGGGGATTCACAATGACGTTCGGGGGAATTAATGACACATCGCGCTGACTTGATTCGGTATCTCTCGGTACTCGGAAGTGCTCTGTTGATTACGGCCTGCGGCAGCGACCAAGGCCCGAACGCCGCCAACCCGTCCAACGCCTGCGTCCCGGCCGGAACGCTGATTAATGGCGAATGCAACGAAACGCCGACCGGCGCGAGCGGCGATGGCGCCGGCACTGGAACTGCCGGAGACAACAGCGGCGCGGCCGGAGAAACGCCGACGGAGACCACCGAGCCAACCGCACTGCTGGCCACGAAGGGCATGTCGATGGCCGTGGTCTGGACCGAGACGACGGAAAACGGCAAACGGGTCGAATCCTTATCCGTGGCATCAGTCCGTGTCGCCGGTCCGGCGGGAGTGCGCACCGAACGCATGTACATGCTCGATGAACCGGTTGCTCAAATCACTGCGGCGACCCGATTCGCAAAGGCCGGGGACACGCAGTACGACGCGCAAGGTCGGATCATCGCATTGATCGGATACGGCGATTGCGCCGCCACTTGGAAATCCGGCGTGACGTTTCGGATGTCTTACAATGCCCAAGGCCGACTGGCGCGCAGCTCGATGGAGCAATATCAATCGTACGGCGCCACAGCGGGCGACTATCAAGGCAAATCCGAGTCCACCTACACGTACAACAGCGCGGGAAAAGTCGCCTCCGCCACGACCATGATGTTCGACGAAAACGGGACCAAGCTCGGATCGGGCGTCGTGACGTATCAATACACGGCCACGGGCCGCATCATGACCACAACGAACTATCTCGCCGACGGCACACCGCTCGGCAGCCCAACAACGACCTCACTCGAAGGCTTGGGCACCGACTATCAAGCAACCATCACGGAGGCGCCACGCACCACGACCCTCTTCGAAAACGGGCAACAGACCGGCAAATGCCGCTATCCCACCGTGACCGACGCAATCATCGTCGGCACTTGCACCTATCAAGGGTTCCAATCCGATCACATCGAACGCGGCTGGTTCGTCGGCCTCTCCGACGACGAATCGGACGCCCGACAATCCCAATACGGCAACATCTGCTCCCGCCCCGTCACCGATTTCCTCGGCGACCTCCCCGCCGACTTCCGCACGGCGGAATGATCCATCCCGCATAAAAACACACGCAACTTTTCCGAAATGCGGCCGACAACTCTGATAAGGAAATGCGCCCATGACCTTATCGAGACGAGCCGTATTCCGCAGCGGCGGTGCCACCCAGACCGTCTTTGAGCCGAGGTTGCGCGCGCTGGTGCATCGCCAACGCCCCGAGCGTGTCAAGCCGATGACCGCAGAGCTCGCAACTGCCTATCGCTGTCGACATACGCAGATCGGCGAGCGGGCACTTTTTGCGATGATCGCCGGCCATGGCGAAGGCTGCATCATCACCAGCAATGCCGCCGGCTACACCTCGCGCGGATCGGACGCGAAATCGCCAAGTGAAGAAAGCCTTGCGCATGCCCGTCTCATCCCGGACGACGGCAAGCCGATCGACCTCTACATCCTGGCCGACGGCGCCGGGGGTGCGGCGTCCGGCGAAGTCGCCGCCGAAACGGCCACGCTCTTCCCCGCCGCCTATCCCATGCGGTACTATCGCGGCGGACCGATCGAAGAACTCCCGCCGCTCGTGATGCGCGGCATCGCCGATGGACACGCCGCGATCCTGGAGGCCCGACGTCAACTGTCTCCATCAAAGCAGCGCGCGGCGCTCTATACCACGCTGGCCATCCTCGCGATTCAAGATCGCCGCGGCTATTACTGGAGCATCGGAGATTCTCACGCGCTCGGCGTCCTATTGGACGATCGCCCGGACGGCGCACACGCCCTGAGTCGCGCCTTGTTTCTCTCGGCACCGCAAACCCTCGCGGCGGATCCAGACGGCACGGAATGGGACTGGCTCAATAGCTGCGGCCATGGCCAGCAACTCGGACAAACGTTGCGCCACGCACTCGGGCAGACGAATTTTGATCCGGATTCGATTCAGGCCCAATCGTTTACGATCCCGGATGACCGCGACGCGATCGTCGGTCTCGCCTGCGACGGCGTCATGCTCGACAATAACGGCCTTGGCAATCTGCAGCCCGAACGATTCGGTCGCAATTCAAGCGCACTCCTGGCCGACAACATCAATCCGTTGCTCGCCACGATGCGGAAGAATGGCACGGTCTCGCCACGCACCAGCGACGGCCGGCGCGTACCGCGCCGCGAAGTCAAAGTCGACCACACCTCGCTGCTCCTCCACCAAGTCCCGCGCGTCCGCGACTGACTCCTCCATTGACATCGGCGCCGGATTCTCCGAAAGAACGAGTATGAATCAGGATCTCGACATCCGTTGGAAACAGCGGTTTCAGAATTATCAGAAGGCGGTCAAGCAATTGAAGTTTGCCGTCGCGGTCACCAATCCGGACGTCCTGCAAAAGCAGGGCGTCATCCAGTGTTTTGAATATACCTTCGAGTTGGCGTGGAAAACGTTGCAGGATTTTTTGAGCCAGCGCCGTGGCTATGACAAGACGCGCGGGCCACGACCGGTTTTAGAACAGGCCTTTCAAGATGCCATCATCACCGACGGCATCACGTGGTTCAAGATGTTAGAAAGCCGCAACCTCACGGCGCATCTGTATGATGAGGCCGAGGTCGAAAAGATTTATCAGCAAATCGTTCACAACTACGCGGCGCTGTTCATTGCCCTCGAACAATTCTTTGGGGCACAGCCATGATCGGCGGCATCGCAGACGAGCATTGGCAACGCATCGTGGCCGTCTTTCGAAAACATCCCAATATCACCGACGTCATCCTGTACGGCTCGCGCGCGAAGGGAAACTTTCGTGAGGGCTCGGATATCGATCTCGCCGTCAAGGGCACCAATATTCAATCGGAACAGCTCACGCAGATCGATATGGATTACGAAGATCTCTACCTCCCGTGGCAATTCGATGTCCGCCTCTACGACACGATTCGGAACGAGGCACTGAAGGCCCATATCGACCACGTCGGCATCTCGCTGCTGGCACTGCCGTGCGGCTGACTTCAGAAAATTCTCCCCAAGAATGAACTCTGTTGGGCCTTATGGTCCGTGCTTGTTCCGAGGGCCGGGCGGAGGAGCCAGGGGTCCCCAGGGTACGCTATCGCGGCGGCATCGAGCCGCCGCGCGCTCGCCCTCGCCGTTTTCGTCATTAGATTACGCAAGGAGAAAACGGCTCCGAGAGCCCCTGGGGACCCCTGGCTCCTCCGCCCGGCGAGAGCACAGACAGTCACCCGCAGTCGTTCATCAGATTTTCACACACGCGCTATGAACATCCAGATTGGAACGCGGTCCCGGGAGGGGCGCGAGGGGAGCCTGCGGGCGAGTCTGAGCGGGTAAGGACGCCATCGCGGAGCGATGGCATGGTCCGCGGCAGTCATGGCGGAAACGCAACGCGTTTCCGTCCTTTGACAGAGCGCTATGGGGTTGAAGCCCGACCGAGCGAGGTCTCAGTGAGCCGAGCGCCGTAACGCGAGGCGAACGGCCCGCAGGTTCCCCTCGCGCCCCTCCCGGGAAATGGACACCGAAACCATTTTGCAAACACGCCCAAGCAACTTTTTTTGCGGCCAGCCGATATAGAAGGCACAGAACGGAGACCACGATGCGAGCACACACATGGCCGGCAAATTGGACCGCACGGGCAAACGCGGTCCGCGCGAGCGGGCGAGGCTGGGCGATCATCATCGATGGAAAGGCCCTCCGGCCCGGCGTGACGTGCGTCTACTTCGATCCCCGCCGACAGGATGTTTCGGCACACGATGCCAATACACCGACCTATTCCGAAGACGGCCGCACCGCGTTCCTCCACGATAATCACGCCGCCCGCTGCTATGCGGCTGTTTTTTTAGACAACGCGCGTTGGCGCGTCGCAGCCGCACCAAACACCTCCACACCGCTCCAAGTCGAGGTCGCCGAAGAAGGGCAATGGCAAGATCTCCCGCCGCCGCTCGGAGCACTGGCCGCGTCGTGGGACACCTCGACCGGCGTCTTCCTGGCCGCGCCGAATACCCGCCATGAAGTCGCCTTCACATTGCAGTGCGACGGACACCCCCACTACGGCGGTATGATCGACGCGTTAGCGCCCGCGTTGATCGCTCGCTATCTTGACAACGTGCCGCCGCCCGACGCCATTCCATTGCGGGACACCGTGGCAACCGCAGGATCCAATTGCGACGCTGCAGCCGCCGGGGAGTGGGAGCAACGTTTATCTTCCGCCTCCCCGCTCCGCCGCCACAATATGGCCGTCCTCGCCGAGCTGGCGACGGTCGACACGCTCTACTTCGATCCGCAGCATGGGCGATTGCTTCGAGACTACCTCTCCGCCCATGGCGGGAGCTATTATTCATACGACTACATTCCGTCGGACATCCTCTATCCCAAGGTCGGAATCTGGGCATTCCGGGCATACGATGTCCGTGAAGACACCTCTCCGCTCTACAGCGGCCCCGAAGTCACGCCGGCCGCGCGCGCCGAACTCGCCGCGCTGGCCGCACTCCCCGTCCTCCACGCTCGGCGCTGATATGGGGCACTCGATTACGGCACTTACTTGTCCTTCTCGTACGGACCGCGCAGGGCTTGTTCGATCAAGTCCTTCGCGTCGTGCGCGAAGTCGCCACGATTCCGCGCGCCGCTCGGATGCGGCCGTTCGCGCACGCGCACACCGGAGGCCTTGGCGCCCAGCGCATCTTTCGCGCCCGCGAGCGTCAACTCTTTTTCCAAATCAACCAACAACGGATCGAGCCGCGCCGCGCGTTCTGGAAACTTGAGATGAGTGAATCCGGTATGGGCCAAGCGTAACGCACGATACGCCTCGCGCAGCGTGTCGATATCGGGCGACATCCGCAAATGATTGCCCATCTGTTCGGCGAGCAACGCCCGATCGAACATCCCTTGGCGGAGCGGGGAGAGCGGATAGCGCAACTGGGCATCGTGCGGATGCAGGATCAAATACGCGGTCGTCCACGGCGTGAGCAACGCGGCGTAGGCCTCCTGGTCCGGCTGTTGGGAGGCGCGGTATGCCCGCATCCCAAGCTGCTGCGTGGCCTCCACATATCGCGTCTGCAATGGCGTCTGTAAGTCTTCGAGCCGCCGGATCCCGTCACGATAGCCGCTCTGCACATAATAGCGCAGCGTGTCTTCGATCAGTCGCAACAAAGCGGCCATTCGGATCAACAGCGCGGCATCATCGGCGTCGGCACAGGCAAGCCGCAGCGAGGACTCCAGCGTCTCATGGACCACGCGCAGCAACTCGGCGTGCGCCTCAATCGCCGGATTCATATACGGCCGTAACGCGCGCGGGATCAGCGCATAACAGAGCAGTTCGCAGAGATACGCGGTGTTGAAGGCGTGGCGGTATTTGTTACCGACCACACGCCGCTGTTCGACTGCATCAGGATACAGCGCAAAAAAATGGGTTTCCCAACGCGCCAATGCCTCGTCGCGATCGGCCACCGTGCATCGGCGGAGCAGAAAAAAGTGGACTGCTGCCACTGCGGCCTCGCCCACGGGTCCGGCAACGACTGGGCGAATCAGCGCAGCCGCTTGGACTAAGTCGTCTTGCGTCGACGCATCGGGCGCCGTGTCCCGCTGTGCCGTCGCGTGCGCGTCGGCCAATGCCGCGAGCTGTTCGGCCAACACGGCCATATTGTCTTTTACGCGGGCAATCGCTGCGGCGTCGCGCAGCGTGCGGAAGGCTGTTAACGAATATTGATACGCCGCTTGCGCCGCCGCAATCCGCTTCGCTTTGTCTCCACCGATGTCGTCCGTCGCCAGCCGCATCGCCGCCGCAGCCAACATCGCGGCCCGCGCTCGCATCCGACGACGGGAGAGCGCCCCACCCGGATGGCGACCGGCTTCGCGTTGTAGCCGCTCCCACTGTTGCTGCGCGGCCAGCGCCCCTTTCCGCTGCCCCGTTTGCACGTGGGCGAGTGCCAGTAACGCATACGCCACGGCGATTTGCTCCGGTGCGGAACGGCGTTTCGTCTCGATCGCCGCCAGTTGATAAAAATGTGCAACCGCCGTTTGATACGCGCCGCTCGCGAGTGCCGCCACTCCGCACGCCAACGCACTGCGCGCGGCCTGCTCCGACGCGAGCTGCGTCTCCGGCAATGCCAGATCGCCGCTGCGCCGCCGCACGCTGAGATGAAGTTGGCCCAAGACCAACAGTGCCCCGATTTGATGCGCGCCGCTTTCCGGGTCGGCCAAGAATTCTTGCGCGACGTCGGAGAGATCCGCCGGCAACAGCGCACGAAACGCCTCCCAATCGACGAAAGTGTCACCCTCGCCGTCGCCTAGCGCAACATAGGCCGAGAACGACGCCAGCATCACTGCCAGTGGAGAGGTCGACAGACGATGACACGCAGCGAGCCACGTCGTATGCACATCCGCAGCAAAACGACGCGCCCGATCCCATAATTTTTTTGCCGATGGAACGGATACAAGGAGCGGCGCAGACCGCCTCGGCAACGCCGCAGGCGCTGGCACTACGGAACAACGAGCGAAGGTCGGTTTCCCCCGTACCCAACTGCGCCGACCCCCTCTCGCGGACGACAGAGGGAGCAGTGGCATACGCACCTAACCGATGCCCCAGTACCGCACACGTTTTATCCGAGATGACAAGCGGGAAATCAGTTGGCAGCAAATGGGCACAAATCCGGCTCTGGACGCCACTTGCCAAGACGCCACGAGTTCCAGTACACCCCTCACCAATGACCAAATGCACGGACAGCGTGAGTCAGCGGGTGGGTCGACAACTCGGCGTGCGCGATACGGATCGCGATGAGCTGTTACTCGACGACATCCTGGTCCACACGCCGACGGCGGAACTAACCGTCAGCGATGCGGCGTATTATCTCGCACAACTCGCGCGCTGCCCGGAGGTCCGGGCGCAGGCGGAGCCGACGGATCCGCGCGTGACGACCTGGTCGCGCGCCGGCACGCCGTGGTTCACGCTGACGAAACACGATCGGTCACTCGTCGTGACGGATCGCCACGACGGCGGCACCAACACCGTCTCGCTCCACGCCAAACGGTTCGGCCTCTTGTCCTCGCTCAATCCGTGGCTGGTGCGTCGGGACTTTGCACGTGGGCTGCCGCATCCCGAAGCACTGCGGACTCCGGAATATTGGATCGCACGCTACTCCGCGAGCGCGCACACCCCGCTGCTCACGCCCGCCGCGATCGCCACCTATAACGATCGCGAAAGTGCGCGCGTCGTCGATGTCGATGCCACGCTGACCAAAAACGGGCCAACGCTGCCCGTCCGCACGATCCTCGCGGAGGTCCTCAAGTATTACGGGCTGGAGCTGCGCGACGGCGCGTTCGTCCGCGCGCCGTGTGCCCTCGGCGTCGGCAGCGCGACCTTTACCGGCACGCTCACGAACAAAGCTGCGGAATTGACGCTGCACGATTGGCGACAGATTGTCGCCGCGATGCGACTCCCGATTGACGTGACGCCGATTGGCCCGCCCGCGTGCGCGACCGCCGGCGGCGCGCTCACGGTGCAACCCAATCCCTCGCTCGATCGCCGCATCCCGCTACAATACGGCGTCCTCGTGCGGCAAACCGAACTGCGACTCTACCCCGACGCCCGCGCGTGCTTCACCTCGCGCGACGCGAGCGCCGACGACCTCTGCACCGCCCATCGTCCGCATCTGGGCGAACCGGTCACGATCCTGTGGAGCGGCGCGGGGTGGTCATTCGTCAAGACCCAACAGTCGGGCGGATGGGTGCCCCACGCCGATCTCGCCCTCGCCACTCGAACGGACATCGACCGACTCCTGACAGCCACGACCACCGTGCGCGATTTCACCGTCGTCGTCGACGACATCCGACTCGGCATGGGCACGCGATTGCCGCTGCGCGCCGACTACGGCGATACGATCGAAGTCGACCGCCCCACGCGCGCCAGCGATGGTCGCGTCGCCTGGCAACCGCTCACAGTGTCCCGTCCGCAAGCCGACGTCGCGCCGGCCTTTACCTACGCCTCGTTTATCACCGCACTCCTCGACACGACGCCGCAGGGCGTCTGGCTCTACGCGAATAAGGCCCACGAGGGCACCGAAGGCGTGGATTGTTCCGGGCTCGTGCGGATGGCGCTCGAAGTCCATGGCCTGATCATCGGCCGCACCACCGGCGTCCATTTTCTCCACGCCGGACAGAGTGTCTGGCAGCGTCCGCCGGCGCTGGCTCCGGTGACGACCCTCGCCGCGGACCAACTCGCCGCGACGTGGCGCGACAATCAACACCGCGCCACACAGTCGCGCCGCGCGATCCTCGACGTCTTGCGGCAATGGGATCGCGACATGCGCCACGGCGTCCCCCGCGGACCGCTGCTACTCGTCTGGCCGGGCCACGTCAGCGTGTTCCTCGGTTTCGACACGACCCAACGCCCGATGGTTTTTTCATCACTCTCACGCAGTAAAGTCCTGCAGCACGGCACCCACGCCGGCCCGACCGCCGCCACCGAAGATCTGTGGTTGCTCGGTCCGACCGTCACCCCACTTGATCTCGCCGTCGGCGTCCCCGGCACACTCGGCCGCACCACCGACTGGTACGCCCGCATCGCAACCATCCGCGAGATTCGCTAGGCCTCTCACGATGATGCAGACCCTCGACCTCCATGGACTCCGTTTCGAAGAGGCGCATGAAGCCGTCACCCGCTTCGTCGATCGACTCTATTATCAGGAAGCGGAATGCGGTCGGATCATTCACGGGTTCGGTGTCATTGCCGGGGCATTGCCGCAATGGCTCGCCGCATATCCATTCGTGACCCGCTGGGCACGCGACCTCCACAACGCCGGCAGCACGATGGTGTGGGTCGATGCGGCGCGATAGTGGTCCCGAGCAGGATCTCGTCGGCTGGTTCAGCAGGGCGCTGCGCGACAGCCAAGCGGCATCGATTGTAATACATACGACCGTGCCCAACCTACAATTTACTCAATATCTTGAGTACTCAGTACAGAGTCGCCTTAATCCGTAGCCCTGTTACGTTACAGAGGTCTCATGTGCGGTTGGGTGCCACGTCACTTCCGCCGCCAGATTTGGAAGTGGATATTGACCTCTTGGCCGGTCGGGAGGACGGCGTTGGTGCGATCGTCGTTGCGGTTGGGGAGATCGGCGGCGCAGACGCGTTCCCACTGGTCGGGCGGGAAAGGGAGATTACGAAAACCGTCGTTGCCGATCCCGCTGAGCCCGAACAACCGCATGGCGTCTCCTTCATGATGATCGGTCTCGATCACGACGTAACCGCCCGGGGCGACGTCGCGGCCGACATATTCCGCCAAACCGATTCCAGCTGGTAAGACAAGGTCCTGCCAATCCGGGTGGCTCCAATACACGACGCGGCACGGCGTTGCGGCATGGATCGCCTCCCAGTCGCTCACGTACCTGACGCGCGCGCGCACGTCTGCGGGCACATGATAATGAAACGCGTGTTGGTGATTCTGCAGTCCCAATCCCTCTGGCTCCTTGATCACAACCGCCGTCCCGAGCTGGGACAGCACGATCGCGGTGTCGGCCATTGTGCCGGGCGCATTCTCCACCGCGCTGACTTGCGTAGGGCCTGCAGCGCCGCTCAGCAGTCGATGCAGCAGTTCGAGTCGCCGATATCGAAGCCGTCCGGCGAGCAACAGACGGTGAGGATCGGCGCGCGACCGACCGCCATCCATTGGCCAATCGCGCGCATAGTGTTCGGGGACCCCAGTCGGGATCTCGCGCAATAGTTGCGGCACCGCCAAGTCCATCGCGGCAGCGGGGACGATGAAACCGGCATCGAGCAATTGCTCCATCCGCGTCGCCGGACCTAATCCCCACGGATCGTGCGGCCGCGGCGTTGGACGCGCTGCCGACGCGGCGATGTCAGTCGGCGCGAGACGTTGGAGCGCGCCGGCCGGGAGATCGAATCGGAACTCACTCCCCTCCTCGGCCCGGCTGCGCACCCAAAGTGGCCCCCAGCCCAACTCGCGCAAGGTCGTAATCACCGAACTGAGCCCGAGGCCATAACTCGCCGCCAGCGGCCGTCGGCCCTCGCGGAAATGCGGCTCGCCGAGGCGGTCGAGGTTTTCCGGCAAGATCCCGATCCCGTGATCGCGCACGGCGAATGAGAAGCCACCGTCCGGCAGTCGCTCGGCCAACAGCTCCACCGGCGCCGCGCCGTAGCGAGCGGCGTTGGTCAGCAGATTGGCGAGCAGATCGGTCAGCCGACGAGGGGGGCGAAACGCGGGCCGCATGTCTTCGATGAGCGCGCGCACGTCCTCGTTGAGTGGACACTCGATCCTCGCGGCGTCCAATTCCGTGCGGGAGAGGGTGAAGGCCTCAGTCAAAAGATGCCAGAGGCTGCCTGGCGACGCCACGAGCGCGGCACAACGGGCGAGTTGCGCAGCGGACGCCGCCTGGCCCTGCAAGGCCCGCCGGATCTCGACATCATAGCGAATCCATTGCATCGCTCGCCGCGCCAGGTCGTGACAGACCTCGCCCAGCGGATCCACGGTCCCTGTCCCGACACCTGCGACGGGGAGCACCGCAAAACGACTGACCAGTTCCCATGTGTTGAGAAAGTCCCCGACCAGCCCACGCGCTTGTAACAGCGCACGTTGATGTGCGGCCAATGTCGCTTGCATCTGGGCATCTAGCGACCGACCTGCGTTCAGCGTAGCCGCCGCCGCATGGAGCGTCTCAGATATGGCACGTCGCAATGGCTCCGTGCGTTCTTGATAGGCGTAGCCCCAGTCGAGTAGTGCGGCCCGCAGCGCGCCAAGCTGTGGCAGTATCACGCGGACCGGCGCCGCATCGCGCCCTGGCACGACAAATCCGCGGTCGAGACAACCAGGGAGTTGCAGATTCAAATACGCATCCAGCGCGTCCGTCGCCGCCTCGACCGAGGCGGCGCCAAGCTCAATCACCGTCCCGAGCCGATCGGGCGCGTCCGGGAGTGGCCCGTGGGTGAACGTAAGACCGTTCTGCGTCAGACGGAGTCCCGCATGCAGCGTGACAGCGCCGTCGGCAGAAGGGGCAATTAATGAATGATACAGCGGCAATAGCGGCGCGAGCGGCGCCGCGGCGTCCCCTTCGATCCGTGTGATCCTCCCCCCCGCAAGATCCAGACGGAGCAGATGCCGTGCAGGTCCCGTCTCCCAGTGTGCGCGCCAGCCCAACGCCGCCAAGAACGTTCGCAGCGGGGCTGCGGTCGGCTCCGGCGGCCAGACAAAGAGGCGACGGCCGACGGCATCAGAAGACACCCCAGACTCCGGCAAAGCGGCCGGAAACCGGAGCACGAGTGCGCCGGTCGCGGCGTCCTGCACCATCTCAGTGGCGCTCGCCACGAACGACTGCATCACCACATTCGCCAGCTCGCGGCGCGTGGGATCGATTTGGAAATAGACCTTGGCATTCCAAGCCTGGACGAAGCCCTCGGCCTCCCGGATTCGACCCGCCGCGAGCAGTTCCGCGCGCAGGCCGTGCACCGGCTCGGCAGACCGCATCGCCCGATCCAAACATACGTACACGTTATTCGCCAACGCGGTACTAGAGGAGTCGAGAATATGAATGCTCGCACGTGGCTGCGTGTCCGGCGTTTCCTCGATCAATTGTCCTACTCGTCGCAGTCGTCGAAACCACCCAGCCACGGTGGCTGCGGCCGCTTGGACCTGCGCGACATCGAGCGGCCCTTCCGGCAGCAACGCCACGGCCCGGGCATGGAATTCCAGACAGACGGGGAAGAGTTGCATGGCTAGCTGGAGATGTTCGTCAGAACGACGACCGGCTATGCGCTCGATCGTCGCATCCCACCACGCCTCCTCGCCGAAGATGAGATCAGAAAGCTCCGGCAACGGCCATGCCGGTTCAGGGAGCGGTTGCGGACCTCGCACCAACAGCGCGCCCAGCAGCAGCGGGCATTCCATGACGGCGGCCGCTGTCGCCGCCGGCGCGGTCAGCAAAAATCGCTGCGCCATCTGCGCGACGCAGGCGGGATCGAGGAACAGCCGCGTCGCCACCATGCGCACGGCCTGCCAGGGCCGACCCCACGTCCGGCACTCTGAACTGGTACCGCAGGGCCGCGCCGCGGCCGTACGAGTCTCTGGCACTCGGCCACTGCCGCCCCCTCTCACACTTGCGCGACCCGTCCAAATCCGCATCAGTTACTCTATCGGCCGTCCCACCAAGAAGTTGCGTGTGCCTCCGAACGCTTCCAATAAATTTTGCTCATAGGCAAAAAAAATTGCAATTTTTTTTGCGTTATGGCACAAAATCTCCATGTCACAAGAACGGTACCTGGAACCCGCCATTGCCGCCGATTTGTCCGACAAAATGGTCTTGTTAGGCGGTCCGCGCCAGGTCGGCAAGACGACCTTAGCGGAGCAAGTGGCCGCTCGATCCTCGCATGCGTTGTATCTGAGCTGGGACCGGCGTACGGACCGTCGGCAATTGATGGCCGCCCAATGGCCCACGGAACCCTCATGCATTGTCCTGGATGAACTCCACAAATACCGACGTTGGAAACAATGGCTGAAAGGCGAGTACGACCGGCATCGTCGACACCATCAATTCCTCGTGACCGGGAGCGCTCGGCTCGATATCTTTCGCCGCGGCGGGGATTCCCTCCAAGGGCGGTATCACCACTACCGACTCCATCCCTTCAGCGTCGCCGAACTCACGGGACCGCCCCACCGGATCACCCCCATGACACCGCTCCCCGACGCCTCGCCGGTACCAACTACAATCCTGCCGCAGTTGCTCCGCTACAGCGGTTTCCCGGAACCGATCTTGGCCCAGAGCGATCGCGTGCATCGTCGCTGGCAAAAAGAGCGGTTGGAACGCTTCGTGCGCGAAGATGTGCGCGAGTTGGAACAGATCCGCGACCTCTCCGCAATGCAACTCTTGACCGACCTGCTGCCGACCCGGGTTGGAAGCCTCCTCTCACTCAACGCCATTCGGGAGGATCTCGAAGTGAGCCATCGCGCCCTCACGCACTGGATGGAGATCCTGGAACGCCTCTACTTCAGCTTCCGCATCCTCCCGTTTTATCGGCGCCATTCGACCGGCCTGAAGAAAATGCCGAAACTGTACCTCTGGGACTGGTCACTCGTACCCGATCCGGGGGCGCGCTTCGAAAATCTGGTCGCGGCCCATTTATTAAAACTCTGTCACTATCTGGAAGATACTGAGGGATACGCCACGCAACTCTGGTATCTGCGCGATCTCGACAAACACGAAGTCGACTTCTTGGTCACGGTGAATCGCCGACCGTGGTTCGCGGTCGAAGCACGACTGCAAGACACGGTGCCCTCCAAGACCTTGCGATATTTCGGCGAGCGACTCGCCATTCCGCACTTGTATCAAGTCGTCTGCGAAGGCACCCGACACTTCGTGCAAGACGGCGTGCACGTCGAGCCGGCACCCCGCTTCTTCAGCCGACTCTGCTAGTCCTGCAGCGGCCGCTGGCGCAGCCCCTTGATCGCCGCGCGATGCCGTTTGCCGGCCAGCATCTTGGCCTTGGCGCGGCGGGAGCGGCGGCGTTTCTGGCGACGGACCTTTTCGATCCGCTGCTGTTCGGCACTCGCCGCGCCGAGGCGCAGGGCCTCCAGCCGCTCGCACAAACGCTGCCGCGCATAATAGCGATTCAGTCCCTGCGAGCGTGCCTCCTGACATTTGACCTGCACGCCACTGGGCCGATGCCGCAACACCACGCACGTCGCGACCTTGTTGACGTTCTGTCCCCCGGCCCCGCCGGAACGGACGAAGTGTTCATCGAGCTCCGCTTCACTTACGCCAAGCGCGTCCATCCGCGCCTGCAGCGCGCGTGTCTTTTCCGCTGATACGGGGACAGGTACCATTCAAACCTCCGTCAAATGGGCATTGCATGGATATTGCTCAAACCGGCGCCAAATGGGCATCGCATGGTACCTGTCCCCATCAAAGCGATATTGCATGCTGGTTTGCTGGTTATTGTGGGGACGTTTCGGTAGGCGGCGGCGTGGCAATGTTCAGCGGCCATAACTCATCCCCACGACCTGTGCGACGATATTGCACGCGGCATGGAACAGGATCGGGGCGACGAGGCCGCCGGTGCGAGCGCGGAGATAGCCGAACAGCAGGCCGGGGAATAGAATCGCGAAGTGCCACCACGCCAAATGCACAACGCTGTGCGCGGCGGCGAAGATCACGGCGGTCAGGATCCACGCCCAGCCCAGCCGCACGCCGCAGATCCGCCACGGGACGCGGAATACGCGGTCCAATGTGGATTGCAGATAGCCACGGAAGAAAAATTCCTCCGGCAGCGCGACAAACACGAGCTGTGTGACGACGTCGGTCCAGCTCGGGGCAATGAAGCTGCGCCATTGGAGACCCACGACACTCGTTTGCCAACCGTGCGCAGCCACGAGATAGAGCGGAAAGACGATCGCCGCGACGATCAGAAAAACCGTCAACGCGCGTCGTAGCGAGGCCCCGTCCGATTCAAGAAAATCGACTGGGCGGCCGGACCGCTGCAACAGCCAGAGCGGGAGATAAACACCGAGCAATGTAAACAGCAGTGCGCGATAATCGCGCAGCCACGGGACCAACAGCAGCAGTCGCGTCAGCAGCGCAAAAACCAGGCTCACGCCGAGCGCCTGCCAGACGATCCGTTGCGGCCGCTCATCGCGCCGCATCGCGCCCTCCCGCCGTGTGCGCCCGTCGCCAATGGCGCCACAACACGAAACCAGCGCCCATCGAGAGGAGCATGAAGAATTGGCCGGTCGAGATCCCGGTCGGTACCAGCCATTCGAGATACATGCCGCGATCTCGATCCCCACGCAGAAATTCGATCAGGAACCGCGAGGCGCCGTACCAGATCAGAAAGAGCGCCGTGAGTTGGCCGGGGAACTGCCGCCGCTTCGCCCACCAATGGATCCCGAGCCACATAATGACGGCGTTGATCATGAAGTAGACTTGCGTCGCGTGCAGCGGCGCGTCTTTCATGAAATAGAACGCCGTGGAGCCAGGCGGAAAACGGAGATGCAACGGACATTCGGTCACGCGGCCATAACAGCAACCGATCAGCAGACAGCCCAAGCGAACGAAAAAGTCGATGATGGGGCAGCCGCGTGCGCCGCAATCGAAGTATTCTGCGGCCGAGAGGCCCTTCCATTTAAAGTAATAGACCCACGCGACGACAGTACACACAAACGCGCCGAGCGAGACGAAGCCGCCGGAGAGAAAGTCGAACACGCGCCACGGGTGTTCCCAATAATAACCGGGATATTCGAAGATGATATGAAAGACGCGCGAACCGACCACCGACGCGAGCATCGCGATGATCCCCATGTCGATCCCAACCACCGGACTTAAGCCGCGGCTGCGACACGAGCGGACGACCCACAACGTGGCCAGCATCGCGCCAGCAAAAATCGTAAAAAAGAAGGACGAGATGTGGATCGTACCCAACCACGGGAGCGCGAACGTGAAGAGAATCGGTTTCATGCGGTCCGCCCTTCCCCGCGCAACAGCTGCCACGCCAACAAGACCATACTCACGGTAATCGCGCTATCGGCGACATTAAACGCGGGCCAATCGAGCGGGAGTTGCCAATGCCATCCGAACAGCGTGCCCGACCAAACGACGTCGCGCCAATGGAGCGACACGAAATCGGTCACCGATCCGAAGAGCGCGCGATCGATCAGATTGCCGATCACGCCGCCCAACAACAGACTCAAAATAAAAATCGTGAGCCGTTCCGTCGCACGCAATCGCACGAGCATCACGACAATGGCGGTGAGCGCGACGGCCGAGACGAGATAGAAAAACGGTTCGCGCCACGCCGCCGCAGCGCCGGCCAACATTCCGAACGCCGCGCCGGTGTTCTGCACATGGACCAGGTCGAAATAGCCGGGCCAGATCGGAATCACACCACCGAACGGAATCTCCGCCCGCACGGACCATTTCGACCACTGGTCGAGCAGCAGAATCAGCGGCGCCAGCAATACGATACAGCGGAGTTTGAATGTCATACCACTCCCACACATCGCGGACAGAGTTCCGGATGCGTGGCATCGGCGCCCACATGGGCGTCGAGCTTCCAACACCGCGCGCATTTGGTGCCGTGCGCGGCCAGCACGCCAACCGCGAGGGCCGGGGATTCGCGCTGCACGACATACTCCCCACTCGGCGTTCCAAATGCGACGCCGGAGACGAGAAAAAAGTCCGGCAACGCGAGTGCCAGCGCCTCCAGCGCGGCCTTGGTCGCCGCATCGCACGCGATCACCAACTGCGCCCCGAGGGCGTTGCCGATCGCCTTCGCGCGGCGCGCCGCTTCCAGCGCCTCGTTCGCGACATCGCGAATCGTCCAGCAGTGCTCCAACTGTGCGGCCAATTCTGGCACGCACCACACGGGATCGACCAACGGCAGATCCGCGCAAAACACCGACGCGGGACTCCCCGCCATCCGCGGCAGATAACTCCAAACTTCATCTGCCGTGAACGACAGGATCGGCGCGGCCAGTCGCGTGACGGCATCCGCGATCGTCCACAGCACCGTCTGCGCGGCCCGCCGATCCGGCCCGTTCGTCGCGCCGCAATACAATCGGTCTTTGCAAATATCGAAATACCGCGCGCTCGCGGTCACGGCACAAAACGCATTCAGCGCATGATAGACCGCGTGCAATTCATAGCGGTCGTAGCCTTGCCGACAGCGTTCGATCAACGCGGCCGTTTCGTGCAATGCCCACCGATCGAGCGGCGTCAATGCCGAGTATGGAATTGCGGCGCGCGCGGGATCGAAATCGAACAGATTGCCGAGCAGATAGCGCCACGTGTTGCGGATTTTGCGATAGCTCTCCGCAACACGCGCGATGATCTCGTCGGACACGCGGATATCGTTGCGGTAATCCTCCGCCGCGACCCAGAGCCGCAACACTTCGGCCCCATAGCGGTTCAAGACCGTCTCAGGCGGCACGTAATTTTTGGCCGACTTCGAATATTTTTTTCCTTCGCCGTCGACGACGAAGCCATGCGTCAGCACGGCCCGATACGGCGCGCGCCCGCGCGTGATCATGCTGATCAGTAACGAGGTATGGAACCAGCCACGATGTTGATCGCTCCCTTCGAGATAGAGATCGATCGGATCGCGCACCTGGAGCTGCGACTCGACCACCGCGGCAAACGAACTGCCGGAATCGAACCAGACGTCGAGGATGTCTTCTTCTTTCGTGAATGGCCCCGCCGCGCGGCAATGCGGGCACACAAACTCGTCCGGCAACAACTCCGACAACGCCGTGGTGTACCACGCATCCGCACCGGCCGTTTCGAAACGCGCCGCGACGGTCCGCACCAACGCCGGCGTCGTGCTGCGGCGTCCGCAGGAGCCGCATCGGACGGCGACGATCGGCACGCCCCACTGCCGCTGCCGCGAGATGCACCAATCGGGACGATCGGCGATCATTCCGCTGATCCGGTTTTTGCCCCAGGCCGGGATCCACGCAACTTGCTCGATCGCGGCCAATGCCCCGGCCCGCAACGCCGTCTGCTCCATTGAAATAAACCACTGCTCAGTCGCACGGAACAGCAACGGTTTTTTACAGCGCCAGCAATGCGGATATTGGTGCGCAACGTCCGCGACGTGCACTAAGGCCCCGCGCTGTTTCAACTCTTCGATGACGCGCGGATTCGCGGCCTTGGTCGTGAGGCCGGTCAACCACGGCAACCCCGCTTCGTCGGTAAAGCGGCCTGCGGCGTCGATCGGCGCCAAGACTTGCAGGCCGTACCGTTGCCCGACCAAATAATCTTCCTGCCCATGCCCCGGCGCGGTGTGCACGCAGCCAGTCCCGGCCTCGAGCGTGACATGCTCGCCGAGCACTAACAGCGATTCCCGATCGATGAACGGATGCCGCAACGTCCGCCGCTCTAACTCCCGCGCGGTGACGCGGCCACAGACGCGAAACGCCGTGACTCCGACCGCGGCGAGCGTGGTTTCCAGCAACCCTTCCGCGACGATCCAGACCTCGCCGTTTACTTCCACGCCGACGTACGTGAAGTCCGGGTGCAACGCGACGCCAAGGTTTGCCGGCAGCGTCCACGGTGTTGTCGTCCAGATCACGACTGCGATCGGCTGCGCGCTTACCCCCCACCGCGCGCGCAGATCATCGGCTTGTGGCAACGGAAATTTGACGTAAATCGACGGCGAGGTGTGATTATCGTATTCCACTTCCGCCTCGGCCAGTGCGGTCCGGCACGACGGGCACCAATAGATCGGCCGCTTGCCGCTATAGACCACGCCCGCCTCGACGCAGGCCGCAAATTCGCGCGCGATCGCGGCTTGGTACGCGAAGTCCATGGTGCGATACGGCCGTTCCCATTCGCCGAGACAGCCGAGCCGCCGGAATTCCTCGCGCTGTATCGCAATAAATCGTTCCGCGTACGCACGACAAGTCGCACGAACGGCCGGCACAACGTCGTGGTTGTCCTCCCCCTCACCCACCCCTCTCCCCAAGGGGGCGAGGGGAGCGGTGTCCCGCAGCTTGCTGCGGGACGCACTCATTTCTTGCTCCGCCGCGAGTTCGATTGGCAGACCATGGCAATCCCATCCCGGGACGAACGGCGTGTCATATCCGGACATCGCACGCGACTTCACGACGATATCTTTCAACACTTTATTCAGGATATGTCCGAAATGGATGTGGCCGTTGGCGTACGGCGGCCCGTCGTGCAACACAAACCGCTGTCGCCCGGCCCGCGCCGCACGCATCGCGGCGTACAGCCCATCCGCGTGCCAGCGCGCGACGATTCCCGGCTCCCGTCGCACCAAGTCGGCCTTCATCGGGAAGTCAGTTTGGGGCAAATTCAGCGTGCTTTTGTAGTCCATCACTCCACACCGATGTTCGTCAGTTCCACATCGCGACTGCGTAAGTAATGTGCCATTTCGTCGAGCAAGGCGCGCTCCTCGCGCCCACTGCTGCGCGGATTCGCCACGAGACTCTTCACCCGCGACGTGACCGAGACGGTGGTTTCCCCGCCGGCCGGCATCACGCGTATTTCATATTGTTGCTGCATCATCGTGGTGCCGTAATCGGGCGTCGTGGAGGTAAACGGTTGGATGTAGTGCGAGTCGGCGCGCGTCGGGACCCAGCTGGACGTGATCACGCCGCCGCGCAAGTCTTCGAAGCCGACCGGATAACCGCGCACCGCCATCGCCCAGCGGACCGCGTAATAGACCTCGTTCGCCGAGGCGGAAAACGACCGCTCCATCGGCGGCAAATCGGTGCTCGTCGCACTGACCAACGGTTTGGCACACGCGCTTAAGCTCAGCGCGATAAAAAGAATCATCGCGAATCGTGCATACGCACGATTATCCCTTTGCATCGCGCGCCCCTTTGCCTTGCACTCGCCAAATCACCAACGCCACCACCAGCAAGCCAACGCTGATCCCTTGCGCCATCGAGAGCGGCGTCCCAGGGATCGGGTCTTTCGTGGCGTCGCCGCGATACATTTCCACGACGAATCGCAAGATCCCGTAGAGCATCAAGTAGATCGCAAAGACTTGCCCGTCGAATTGTTTCCGTTTGCGCAGCAACACTAAGATCAGGAAGATGCAGAAGTTGCCGATCGCCTCGGCCGGTTGGGTCGGGAAGAGCGGCACGCCCCACGGAGCGAAACAGCGCGGATGTTGCGGAAACGTGAGCGCCCACCACGCGTCGTGCCCAACCGGACGGCCGTGACAACAGCCGACCATGAAACACCCAAGCCGCCCGAACGTGTGGCCCAACGAAACGCCTGGCGCGAAGATATCGGCAAATTTAATGAACGAGCGCCGATGCCGCCGCAAGAACCAGACAGCCACGATGACCGCACCGATCAGTCCACCGTGGAAG
The DNA here is from genome assembly GCA_016210045.1 of Deltaproteobacteria bacterium. Lineage (NCBI taxonomy): Bacteria > Pseudomonadati > Myxococcota > Myxococcia > Deltaproteobacteria bacterium. The sequence continues at coordinate 153,970 of JACQUX010000029.1, forward strand.
GTCAGACCACCTTCCCAGAGCCGAAAGAAGCTGACCGGATCGGTCTTAAAATGCGCGTAGTCGGTGATGAAGACGTAATAGAGCCGCGACCCCAGAATGGCCGCGACGATGATGTAAAAAACCAGATCGACCGCCAAGTCCGGATTCTCGCCCAACCGCCGCGCCTCATAGCGGACCCACGTCATCCCGGCGAGAAACCCGAGCGCCACTAAGACCCCATACGTATGGACCGGCAGCCCGCCGAACAGCGGGATCGTAAACAAGAGTGGATGCATGGTCGGCGGATATTAGGGAGTGATTTCGCCGAAGTAAAGATTTTATTCACTTACGGCTCTTGAATCAGGATCTGATAATGCGTGGTCTCGGCGGGTTGATTCGGCGGGTTTTTGCCGAGGTCGTCGTACAAGTCGACTGGATCGTCTGCGGCATCGATGAGCGACACGAGTTTGATCGTCTGACTGGTGACCGACGTATAGCCGCGCGGCGGTTTAGTGCTCAAGTCATGGTACTGGTTAATCCCGTGGCGGATGCGCGTGCAGCCGGCGCGCTGTGCGAATGCGTACAAGGCCTGGAGCGCGGCGTGATCGCGACCGGCGCTCCGATGTTGAGTTCGGATATAGAGTCCGTTGAGAAAATACGTCGGCGCGCGCTGCTTGCCGGTAAAACCGAAGTGTCCGACCATATGCCCGATCGGACGTCCGGTACGCGGATTATAAATGGCGAATACTTGCGTCATCCGATCGCAGTGATAGCCGCGCAAGTTCCTGCGCATGGTCCCATTCGAGGCGATACAGCACGGACGGAAATCGCCGATCCGCATATACGTATAGATGTCGTGTTTCGGCACGTGGGCGATCCGCATCGTGTCCTGCTCGCCCGTCGAGAACACGATCGGGTCGCGGGCCTGTTGGAGAAAGCTGGCCAATTGTTCGGCCATCGGATTGAAAAATCGCTCGCGCAACACGGGTCGCAATTGCAGCGCCTCGGCCAACCACTCTAATTCAACGAGCAGCTTCTGCCGTGCGTCCTGATGCCAGCCCGCCCCGAACCCGAGCCGTGTGGCAACTAGCTGCTTCGCCGGGGTCGGCGTGGCCTCCAGCGCGCTACACTTCGTCATATCGAGCGACAGGTCCTTCAATGGTCGATGGAACATCGTCCGCGGGCGGTCCAGATGACGGGCCAAGACCCAATCCGCCTTGGCCAACAGCGAACGCTCGTACAGCAGCAGCGAAAGCACCTGTTCGTCGTTCCAGACGCGACGCGCCCGCTGGATCGCACCCCGCGCGGCCTCTGGCGTGAGGGTGTCCTGCGCCGCCACTAACCGGATATGCAGGCGTCGCACGGCTACCGCAAATTCCTCGATCGATCCGGGCGCCGTCAGCAGCGCGTCTAATGCCGTGCGCACCGCCGTGGCCTCGACACTCTGCGCCCCGCGCAAGCGCCGTTCCACTTCTTGCAGCGCCCATTCGGTGGTCAACAGTTCGGCCACTTCCTGAAACGTGTGGCGGAAGCGAATCGAGGTATCGTTGAAAAAAGTCGGCGCCGCGCCTTCCGTCGGACGCACATCGCGACTGAAGAGCCGCGATTGTGGCGTGTGAATATCGACTGACGGAATCGGCGCAAAGCCGTAATACAAGCGATACGCCCGCTGCCGATTCGGCGGCAGCTCCCCGATCAAGCGTTCGCCCAGCTCGCTCCGTTCGCCGATGGCGCGAATGGCCTCGATCTCGGCCACGGTTAGCGGCGCCGTGGAGCGGATAATCGCCAGCAACGCCTCTCGCTCCTCGAGCGCCAATTCTTCATACGACCCGATCGCGGCTTCCGCCGCCGAGCGCTCGCCTCCATCCGTAGGATGCGCCCGCTCCAACGCCGCTTCCCACATCTGACAGCTCGCATGATCGAGGCGTTCCGGCGCCGCCGCCCATTCCGCCAGCATCGGGGAAAAATCGGCGAACGCGAACTTCGGTTCCTCGATCCGATAGCGAGCTTCCGCCTCGCCAAAATACTGCTCTTGCAGCAGCGGCTCCGCGGCCAACAGCCGGAGTCGCTCCTCCGGAAGTGGTGCCGCATCGAAGTCGAGCCACCGCTCCTGCCATTCATCAATCACGGTACCGAGTTGTCCGAAATCGGCCTGGACACGCGGATCGTCGAGCAGTCGCTGCACATACGCCGGGTCGAGCCGTGCCTGAGGAAACGCCCGTTGGAGCGTCGTGTAGAGTTGGAAGAAATGCTCGCTTTGCCCCCGCGCGGCGAGCACGTCGTAAAACGGCAAGATGCCCGCGTCCACGACCTGTCGCTCCGCCAGCGCGCGTAACAGCCGCGTCCGATCCGCGAGGACCAGTCCGTCCTGATGGAGCAAGTCGCGCAACAGGACGCCCTGGAAGCGTTGCAGCGCATAGTCGATCCACTGCCATTCGATCGCCGTCAATGCCACCGCCACGTGGCGCGTCCCTAACGCCTGTAACCGCTGCACCCGCTGTTGGAAATCGCGGCGGAGCGCGTCACCCGCCGCAGCGCGGAGCCGCAGCGCATCGTAGAGCACGAGCAATTGCATGTGCAGCGCGACATCGCCGACCGCCTCCGCGTCCGCCAACAGCGGCCGCAAGAACTCGAGTACGCCCTGTACCGGCCACGCGGCGATCCGCCCCGCCAACAGCCGATAGCGGACGTCGCGCGCCAACGGCCGCCGCATCAGCTTCGTAAATTGCGCAGCGGTCTGGAAGCGCACGACGAGCGCCGGCGTTAGCGTCCCCTCTGACAAGGCCCGCGCGAAGACCTCCGGATCGAACCACGCTTGGTCCGGCCGCGGGACGGTATGGGCCAGACGATGCCGCGCCTCGATCCCGGCGAAACGATCCTGAAACACCTGACCGAAGCGCGGGACGAAGTCGCGGAACAGCGGCAACGCGAGCAGATGCTGAAACAGCTCCATGCCGAGCGCCGATTGATAATAGGGTTCCTCGACCGTCTGCAGCGCCACAACGGCCCGTTCCAGACACTCCCGCGCGCGCGGATGCCGCGCGGGATCGTGTACCGCCGCCGGATCTGCTGCGCCGCGATGCAACCAATAACTCGCGCGCAAGGCATACGCGATCGCTTGCGACAGCGGATCGTGCAACGCGGAGACATCCCGCTCGAACGTCTGATCGACGTAACCCCGATCGTTCCCACTCGCGATCAAGTGTCCGCGCCCCTCCCGATACAGCGTCTGCAGGATCTCGTCCTGGCGCACTAACAGCATCGCGGGAACTTCCCCGGCTTCGGCCTCCGTTTTCACGCGATTCCAGTCATGCGCAGTGCGCAACGCTGTCCGCTGCGCCGCGTAGAGTTTGAGTCGCGCCTTCGCCAAATTCGACAACGACTTCTGCAATTGCGCGTCGGCTGATACACAGCGCGCCAACCAACATGCGTCCTTGATCACATCCAGGTTTGAGAGCCCGGGCACTTCATCATGAGCGGCGGCCAGGAATTGCACGGCCGCGCGAAACAGATCGTCTTGCTGGGGTGCCCCAGTGCGGGGCGTGCCACGCCCGGCCTCGGCGATCGGATCGGCGGCCAGCAGGCTCACCATCGCGGCGTGGTATTTGTCTCCTGCGCGCATCAAACGACCGGCCACTTGCAAAACCGGCGCGCGGAACTGTGGATGCGTGGAAAACGGCAGCTGGCTGATTAATGCGACCAGTTCGCGCGTCGTTCCGCCCGTCTCAAGCAACGCGATCGCCGCAGACGCGTCCACGAGGCTCCGCGCCACGATACCGAGCAACTCCGCCCGCCGTCCCTGCTGCCGTCGCCGATCGCGCGCCTCGACCGTTTCGTCGGTCGCGGCTTGTTGCGCCACCTCCACGCCCTCGTCCGCTGCGTCGTCAGCGTCCAATGCCATCTCGACAGCGGCAGCGACAGGCGCCGCGGGCTGGATGGCAGCGCCCGCCGCTCGCTCCGCTGCCGCCACTTGCGCCTTCGCCCAACGGACGATCGCGTCTATATCCTGCACGTTCGCGGGAAGAGCGAGCGCATCCAGATCCGGGACATATTCGAACACCGGCTCCCGTTGCTCCGTCTCGGCCATCACCGCCTGCTCATGCCGACGCTGGACGTCGTTCAGCCTAGCAAAGGCCTGCAACGCGATGACCTGCGCATACAGGCCGTCCGTGGCCTCCTGACTCCGTCGCACTAAGACGAATTCCGCCTTCGCGCGATAATATGGATCACTGAAGTTGCCGAGGGCGCCACGGAGACGCTCGCGGAACGTGGCATTGCCAGTGAGCAAGTCATAGGCCACGACGGCCGTCTCTTCCCACCGATCCTGAGTACTCAGTTGCATGAAGAGTTGAAATACGTCTTCCGTGACACCGTCACGCGCCACCAGCCGCCCCATCGCGTGCTGCACCAAACGCGATTCCAGAAAAGCGCGCTCTTCACGGTTCCACGGCGACGGATGGCGGACGGCTCCCGCCTCCGGCATCGCGTCGGGATCGTCTGCGGGCTCGACTTCCGACTCCTCCACCGCGTCCGTCCCACGCAAGCGCGACAGCCGCTCCTCGGCACTCGGCACCCAGTATTCGCGCGTCACGAAGCGATTGATCCACACCACGGCCTCTTCCGTGGTGAGCCCCATCGCGCGCCACTGGCCCAAGATCTCGGCAAAATTCCGCGCGTCGCGGCCGTGGAAATCGAGCTCGCTCCGCTCCGCCAGACCCAACGCCCGCTCCACGAGCCTACGCACATGATCGGGTGGGACATGGGCCCGCAGCTGCGAGGCCGCGACCAGCAGCGCCAAACTCGGCTGACCCGAGTCGGTCGTTGCGGAAAAGTTTTCCGTGAAGTGGTGCGCGTACAGCTCGCGCACAAAGGGACGTAAATTTTCGTGCCGTCCCAATTCTTCCGCCAAATAACAGATCGCCAACATCCGAAAATACGGGTCGGTGATCGCCGACTGTTGTTCCAGCACCTCGGCGGCCAGATCCAAATAACTCCGCAGATCGGTCGCCGCCGCCATCCGTTCGATCCGCTCCACAATCGGGAAAAATTCCGGCGGCACGGCGGCCTCGGCCGGCAGATCACTCCATTCATCGCCCCAACCCAACTGGCTGCAGAGTTGCAATTCCATCGCCATGCGGAGTTCACAGCGGAGTTCCAACCGTTGTTCCAACCGCTGCCGCAACACCAGCGCCGGCGCCTGCGTAAGATGCAGCTGCATCCCCGGCATCGCCCGCCTCGGACCGGCCGCTAACTGCCGCGCCCGCTGCAACGCCGCGTCGAGCTCCCACGTGTCGTCGCGAGATTTCACACAGATCGAAACGGCCGCAGCATCGGCCAGACCTTGCAAGGTGGTGCGGAGTTCAGACGTCAACGCCGGAGGCGTGGACCAATGATACGTCTCGAGACTCACGCGCCGGTTCGGCAGCGTCGGCTCATGTTCCAGCGCGAATCGCACGACCGCCGCCAGATCGCTCCCGGGATGTGGTCGCAACTGCAATCCGGATGGCGCCAGCCGCGCAGCCGGATACGGCGCCGCACGCACCACCGCGCTCCGAGGCAACAACCCCCTCGCGCCCCGCGCCCCCGCCC